>JAAEQP010000692.1 GCA_024231375.1 bacterium
CGTCATCGCACGACCACGTTCAAGGTGGGTGCACGCCCCTACGTGGACGAGGCCCAGATCAAGGTGGAGGCATGTCCCAAGGAACTGGAAGGCGCCACCCTCGTGCGCGCCATTCAAGAGCGCGCGTGGGAAACTCAATTGGTGGGCGTGTTCCGCACGACGCCGTACCCGTCGTCCGACCGCCCGGACCAGGTTGTGCTCACGTGGAGCGGCGACCCGAAGACGACCCAGACCATCCAATGGCGCACGAATATGAAGGTGAAGGATGGTTCGGTGCGATTCAAGAAGAAGGCCGGCCAAGGCGACCCCGTGCAGGTGTCAGCGCAATCCGCCATACTCACGGACCGGTACCTGGCGAACGATGCCGTGGTGCATCGGCATACGGCGCGGCTGGAAGACCTCGAACCGGCTACGGCATACGCCTACCAGGTGGGTAGCGCGACGGCTGA
Organism: bacterium; assembly: GCA_024231375.1. The sequence goes on from JAAEQP010000692.1 coordinate 450, forward strand.
CTCGTGGAGCGAGTGGTCGGAATTCACCACAGCACCGGACGAAGTCGTGCCGTTCTCGTTCGTGTACATGGGAGACGCTCAGAACGGGTTGGACACGTGGGGCAAACTGGTGCATGAAGCCTTTGCCGCCCGGCCCGACGCAGCCTTCTATGTGATGGCAGGCGATTTGGTGAACCGGGGTATCGAACGCAACGATTGGGACGTGCTCTTCCAGAACGCGAGCGACATCTACGACCGCCGCCAGTTGGTGCCGTGCATCGGGAACCATGAATGCCAGGGAGACGACGGGCCTTGGATGTACCTCGACCTCTTCGCGCTCCCAACCAACGGCCCGGATACCATCAAACCCGAGAAGGCCTACACCATCGAGTACAGTAACGCCCTGTTCGTCATTCTGGACACGAACGAGCCGGTCAGCGACCAGACAGCATGGCTCGATGAACAGTTGTCCGGGTCGGACGCGACCTGGAAGTTTCTCGTCTACCATCATCCGGCCTATTCGTCTGCCTCCAACCGCGACAACGCCGGTGTGCGGACCCAGTGGGGTGCGCTGTGCGACAAGTACCACGTGGATATGGCGTTGCAGGGGCACGACCACGCCTATCTGCGCACCTACCCCATGAAGGGCGGCGAACGCGTGGCCTCCCCCAAAGAGGGCACCGTCTACATCGTGTCGACCTCGGGCACCAAGTACTATGACCAGGGCCAACACGACTACACCGAGTTCGGAATGACCAATGTCTCGACCTACCAGGTTCTCGATATCAAGATTGACGGGGACACGCTGACCTATCGCGCATATGACATGGAAGGGGAGCTTCGGGACGAACTCGTCATCGAGAAGTGAGGATTCGCAGAGCCTACTCTTCCTCGAAGTACTCGGGATAGTGTTTCTTCATGCAGTCGGGACAGATTCCGTGGCTGACGTCCGCGCCGGTGTGGTCGTGCAGGTACACATCAACCTGCTCCCAGTACCCCGCGTCGTCGCGCACCCGCTTGCAGAAGGTACATATGGGCAGTATGCCCCGTAGCGTCTTGATCTCGGCCAGTGCTTGCGCCAGCCGGTCGTTCCTCTCGGACAACTCGGCATTGAGGCGGCGTAGTTCCATCATATCGCGGTGCCGGACCAGTGCCACCACCAGGGCACGATCGATCTGCTGCGCCTGGGGAGGTTTTGTTAGATACGCGCTCACGCCGGCGTCAGCCGCTTCGGCCACGAGTTCCTGAGATTCGTGCGCCGTCAGGATAACCACCGGGGTCGGACATTCCTCCTGAATACGGCGCGCCGCCGCTAGCCCATCCATCTCGGGCATGCGGATGTCCAAGAGGACCACGTCGGGACGCTGCTCGCGCACCAGGCGGAGTGCCTCGACACCGTCCGCGGCGTCCCCCACGATCTCATGTCCGAGCGACTTCACGGCGCGGACCACCTCCTCGCTGACAAGATAGTCGTCCTCGGCGATGACGATTCGGAGCGATCGACCTTCGGTCATTGCATGCTCTCCTGTGCGCCTGAGGCCTCGGACCGCGCCTCAAGCGAAATGTGGGCGACCGCGCCCTTGTCGTTCGCAAACCGCAACGTTCCCCGGAGATTCTTGGTCACGATACCGCGAATCAGATCGAATCCGACTCCCGCGGATCCAGAGTCACTGTCGAGCACGGCGTCGGGATACCCTGGACCGTCGTCGCGGTACACCAGATGGGTCTGGTCCTCTTCCCCGGTCACTCTGACATGAATCGCGCCGGTCGTCCGGCCGTGGAGTGCGTGCTTCACGGTATTCGTCGCCAACTCGTTGATCGCCAGGGTCAGATGGTGCGCATCGTCGCTGGTCACGGTGGAGGGATCGCCCTCGATATCGAGGTTCACCTGTTTGTGAAGAGGCAGCCCCTGCAGCGCCGCGCGGACGATGCGGTCGCAGAGATCGGCCAGCACGAGGGGACGCCAGCCCGACGCGGAGAGCATCTCGTGAACCGTGGCGAGGCCCCGAACGCGTGCCACAAGGTCGGTCAGCAACGGGACGAATTCGGCGACGCCGGAGGCCCTGGCCCGGTCTTCTTCTTTGTGCACCATCGCGATGATCGCGGACAGGTTGTTCTTCACCCGGTGGTTCACCTCGCGTAGGAGCACGGCCTGCGCCTCGGCGTAGCAGCGGAGTTCTTCCTGCGTGCGAATCGTTGCGGTAATGTCACGGGAGTTCCACACGCGCCCCGCCAGTTCTCGGTCGTGAATGAGAGGGAAGGAGTGAAGTTCGAAGACCCGTCCGTCCAGGAACGTGATCGTGTCGACACTTTCGTCGTGCGTGTCGGAGAGGTCCCTGACCTTGGCGAGGAACGCCCCGGGATCCGTTATCTGCGTGAGCACAAAATCCAAGATCCTCTCGTCGTCGGTTGATTCGACCAGTTCGTCCGGGATGCGCCAGATCTCGAGGAATCGCGTGTTCCTGTGGGTGATTCTGCCCCCCGTGTCGACCACCAGAATACCGTCGGCCGCAGACTCCAGCGTGGCGCGGAGCAGGCTCTCGCTGTCGCGCAACGCCTGCTCAATGGCCTTTCGGGACGTGATGTCGCGGACAACCGCCAGGACGAACTCTTCACCGTCGACGCGTCCCGGGGAGAGGGTCAGTTCCATGGAGAATGCGCTGCCGTCACTTCGAACGGCTGGTAGTTCGAGGGTCTTGCCGATGGCGCTGCTGGGGAGTCCGGTGGTGAAGTAGCCATGCACGTACTCCTGGTGCCTGGCGCGGAATTCCTTGGGCATCAGCGGCGTAAGCGCCCCCCCCAGCATCTCGCTCTTCCCTCGGCCGAACATCTCCTCGGCGGCCGGATTGAAGATGGTGACGCTGCCAGTGCGGTCGATGGCGATCATGGCGTCCTTGCTGGAGTCGATGACCGTGCGCAACCGGTCCTCGCTGGCGCGGGCCGCGACCTCGGCGGCCTTCTGGACAGAGATGTCCGTCAGACATTCCAGCACGTACCGGCGGTCCGACACGGTGAAGGGAATGACCGCCCGCAGCACGGGGGTGTCGATCCCGTCCTCGCGGTTCAGCGTACACTCGGAGCTTGCGTGAGGGTAGTCGTCGCTTGGGATCTCGGAGCAGAACCCTTCGGCCAAGTGGATAGCGTCCTTGCGGTTCCTGCCTACCAACGCGTCCCGCTCCATCCCGATCATCTTGGCGGCCGCGGGGTTCAGATCGAGAATCACGAACGATTCCCGGTCAATGACGAACAAGGCGTTTCCCGTGGCCTCCCACACAGCCTCCATCCGCTGCCGGCTCTCGGCCAAGGCGTCCTCCGCATGCCGTCGCCCCACGCGGTCGACCTCGAGACGTTCAAGCATGTCGTTGAACTCGTTGGCCAATTCCCCGACCTCGTCGGCCCGGGCGATAGCAAGTCGGCGCGAGAAATCGCTTCCGCCACCGATGGCCGCCGCGTGCTCCCGGACCTCCTGGATGGGCCGAACCACGGTACGACGCAGGAACCGGCCCAAGGCCAGCAGCACGAAAAGCAGGGCCGCCGCGGTTGTCGTCATGCCGATGGCCACCGCCAGCTGTCCGTGGGCTTCGATAGTGCGGGGCATGGTTGCGCTCAGAAGGAGGGCGGGAGCGCCATCCGTGCCGGGATGCACCGTGAAGGCGCGTGACGTGTCCCCATGGTCCGGGGCCAAGAATGCGACCGAGGACTCCCGGACCTCGCGAAGGACGGCGCGGTGTTCCGGGGAGAGGAGTTCAGGGGTCGCCGGGAATAGCTGGAAACTCACTGAGGTCTGTATGGCGAGGTCGCGCAGGCGCGATGCGTCGAGGAAGCGCCCGATGACGAGAGTTCCTCGAGGCGGACCCTGAACCTCGCTCGTGAGGATCCGGCCTCCCGCCACGATCAAGGGACCTAGGCTCGTAGGCATGATGCCGGAGATGCTCTGGCGGGCTCCAGCGCTGACGCACAACGGATGCTTCAGATCCCATCGGTCGCTGGGCAGTTCGGGCAGGTCCGGTCTGCGGCCCGCGATTTGGCTCCACACCACCCTTCCTTCGGCGTCCAGGAGATGGACGGTGTCTATCTCGGCCGTCGCCAGAGCCGCCGCCGAAAGGTTGGACCGGATGAAGTCGTCCGCGGGATTGGCCATGAATTCGTATAGGTCGTCCCAGAAGGCCCAGTCTTTGACAACCTTCTCGAGGTGTCGTCCTTCTGTTCGGAGGGCTTGCCCGCAACGTTCCAGGTCTCCCGCCGCGGCGTCCCGCTCCGCGGAGGCAAAACTTTCGTAGACCACATACCGCTGGATCGCGTACGTGGCGCCGATGGAAATGGCGAAGACAACCGCCAGCAGCAACTCTATGCGTGTAGTGAGCTTCACCGAGCACTCCCGTCGTACGTGCCAGGATTCGATGGTCCCCTGATACCGTCGGGGATCGACTGCGCCTGAGCCATTCTATCTGATAACAGGACGCTTGTCGTCCTTTATGCCCGCGCCACCAGGACCGTCCAGCTTCTGGTTCAGTCGGTACACAAAGGCCAAGACCTCGGCCACTATGCGGTACAGCTCTTCGGGAATCTCGGCGTTCAGATCCAACTTCGCCAGCAGAGCGACCAGATCGGCATCCTCGTGGACGTGGACCCCGTGTTCTTCCGCCAGCTCCAGAATCTTCTCGGCGGTGAGCCGTTCGCCCTTGGCAATCACGCGAGGCGCGCCTTCACGGTCGGTATCGTACCGCAAGGCCACGGCCTTCTTGGGTGGTTGATGGGACGATTCGGTCATGCTTGAAGATCCGTGCCCTGGAACCGCTGTGCGAGGGCGGCGAGTTCCGACAACCGGTCCCCGTTCCACAGGTGCGCTGTGACCTGCGAACCGGGGTAGCCTACGGCGTCCAGGGCCTCGCGCAGTTCGGAGGCGTCAGCCTCGATGGCGTCGACCGTGGGTTGTTCAGTGGCACGGAACGCGCACGCGCACCGCCCCGCGGCCACAGACAGGGTCACCCACAGGTCGCCTAGACGAGTGGAAGATACGTCAATCAACACGCTGGCGTTCTGGGCATCGAACTCCCGCTTCTTGCCGCCTTGGTCGCCCAGCACATGCACTTGCACGCGCTGGAACGGACTCTCGGGCGAGATGGGAAGCTCCATGAACTGGTAGCTGGTCTGCAGACCGCGCAGGTTCTGGACGTCCTGGCCGGCCAGCCGATCCAACACGCGCCCCATGGCATCCCTGAACCCGCGAAGTTGTCCCGCATTTCTCAGGAAGCGAAGCAGAGGTTCCGATTCGTTCACGCGGTCAAGCAGTCCTCGCAAATCCTGACCCAGTTGCTCAAAGAGTTCATCCACGTTGCCCGACGCCAGGGCAAGCGCCATCCGCGCCTCGATGGGCGCCCCTGAGCGCGCCCATTGCTGAAGTGTTTCCAGCAGCTTGGCCGGGTCGTCGATGAGCAGTCGTGAAATCACATTTGAGAAGGTATCGGCCAAGCCTTGAGGCAGTGCGCCTGCGTCAGCGGCGTTGGAAAGCATGGTCTGGATCGTCTGCAGGTCTTCCCCACTCGCGTTCCGGGTCAGAAACAACGCCAAGAGTTGGCGCACGGGCAAAGGTGATGCAGGGGTCGCGTCGGGCAGGAGCTGCGAGGCGTTGGCAAGCATCTCAGGCAACCGGGTTTGAGCAGCCGTGGTCTCCAGCAGCCCCAGGGACCGCAAAGCGGCACTCACCACCTCCCCCAGGGAAGGCTGGCTCCCCGATTCCCCCTGAACTGAGGCCGTGGCAGCGGAAGACAGATCAATCGTGGCAGCGGGCGCGGCGGGTGGGGTCGCGCCACCGGGCGCGGCTGGCGCCTGCGACACGCCCTGATGGGATACGGATACCGGGGCGGTCTGTGGCGCGTGGCCCGGCGCGGAGGGCTGACCGGCGGCGCCGCTACCGGCAGTCGGCGTCTGGACCGACGGCTCGGGCTGAGGCGTCAGCCGCAACTGCATGCCTCTCTCCGAGGCGACCACTTCGACGTTGACCAGTTGGCCGAGTTCCACGGCCACGTTGGGGTGGATGGGGATGCGGGCACCGCCGGTGACAATGAAGAGGTTGCCGGGGGTTCCCGACACGGTCACTTGGAACTGCTGCCCGGCTGCCAGAGTTGGTGGGGCGGAGTTCACTGGCACGACGCCGACCGGGACCGGGGAAACGCCGCCGGCGCCCGCCATGCTACCGGCCTCCGTCTTCGCGCAGGCTCAGCATGAGGCGCACCTCGCCCTTGCCAACCCCCAGTTCTTTGGCGATCTGGGCCACGGTCATGCCCGCATCGCTATATTCGTATACACGCGCCTGGACCGGTGGAACCCGCCCTCGTCCGTTTCCACGCCGCTTGGCGGGCTCGGCCTGACCCGGGGGCGAGGGCGTTCCCGGGCTGGCGGGGCGCGGCGTTCCGGCGGCAGCCGGCGTGGGACTCTCGTCGGACAGGTTCAGGAGGGCGCGGAACGCCTCCCGGGCGGTCTCGGCGTCTTTGGGCTGTTCGGGGACTTCGTCCGGCACTTCGAACGCCATCGGGTCCGGGGCATCGCCTCCGAAATCGAGGCCGACCCAGTCGTCCGTCGTTTCGCTGGATGGGTCGGGCGCGATGGGCGGGGCGAGCACGTGAAGCAGGGGCGAGTCGCCCTTCTCCTCGGGCTCCTCGTCGTCGGCCTGGATGGCCTTCCCCACCAAGACGCCTTCCCCGCGGGTCTTGGCCGTGCCGGCCTTCAGGGCTTGGACGTCCCGCGCAACGGTTTCCACCGAACTGCGCAAAGATTCCAGATCCTTCATGGCGGTATCGACGGTGTCCTTGATGAAGCGTACTTTCTTGTTGAGGCTCTGGTTGAGCTTGCGGGCGAGACCTTTCTGTTCCTCGAGAATGTCGCGCATCGTCTGGAACAGGATCATCATGTTGGCGAGGTCGTCGCGGGCGTCGGAGCGGGGGGCCTTCCCGGCCTGGCGCTCGCGGAAGTACAGGAACAGGACGACGAGGAATGGCACGAGCAGCAACAAGACGAGCCCCGCCGTGTAGAACCCGTTCTGTAGAAACGCCAAGAAGTCCGCCATGGTCCCTCTCACCATTCAGAAAACGACGCGGCCGCGCCGCTGCACCTCGAAGAGCCGGTTACACGGAGACGTCGAGTTGGTGGGCCTCGCCGTCGCCGGAATGCGCCGTATTGCCCTGGGCCTTGTCCGCGTCCGCGTTGCCTTGGTCGCGGTGTCTCCGGCGTCCCATGAAGGGATTGCGCCGGTGGCCTTCCTCGTCCACCTCATCGCTCTGCGTTTCGCGGGTTTCCTTCACCTGCTGTTCCTGCAGAATCCGCTCGTCCTCGGCCTCAGCAACAGCCCGTTGCTGCGCAGCCAAGGACAGCCGGCCCGCGATCTCCTGGATCCGCTCGACCGCCGTCGTTCGGGCAATCTCCGTCTGCATGTCCACAGGTTGAGGCATCAGTCACCTCCACGGACGGCCTTTCGTAGCGCCTTCAGAGCCGCGCCGTGAACCTGACACACGCGCGACTCCGAAACCTCAAGCACAGCGCCTATCTCTTTCAGAGTCAACTCTTCGTAGTAATACAAGTTTAGCACTTTTTGCTGCTGATCGGCCAGTTGCATGATGGCCTGAACGAGTCTTTCCTGCTTTTCTCGTTCCAGGGCCTCGTCTTCGGGAGTCTTCGCCATGGCGTCGGCAGTGACATCCACCTTGCGGCCTTCTTCACGGTCCTCAGACGGCAGATAGTCGTCCAGTGAAAGGACTTGCGCGGTTTGGAGTTGGGCCATGGTGTCGTCGACATGGTCTTCGGTGGTGCCGAGTTCCTCGGCGATGCACTCGGTTGAGGGCTCCGCCCCTTGCTCTTGCCGAAGCTTCTCCCGGGCATGCCCCACCTTACGGGCCATGGCGCGCAACGAGCGAGGCGCCCAGTCGAGCGACCGGATCTGGTCGATAATGGCCCCTCGAATCCGAATGGATGCGTAGGTGGTGAACTTAATCTCTTGACGGTGGTCGTACTTCTGGACAGCGTCCAGCAGCCCCAACACTCCCCATCCCACCAG
>JAAEQP010000693.1 GCA_024231375.1 bacterium
ACTGAAAACGTAGATCACGCGAACGGGAAAGTCTCGCTTCGTCTCCGGATCGGTCAGCCGGTGACGCAATACGGCCAGTTCGTAATGTTCATGCGGCAAGTTGCCTTGCCTGCGGCGCCGTCGCTGTTCGATCGAGAGATAACTGGCGCGATTCCATTTCAACTCGTCGCAATGCTCGTCGTACAACGGGCGGAAGTCGCCCCACGGCGCCGAACAAAGCGCGTCGTAGTTTTCACTCTTCATCCGCGCCAAATGCACGATGCTGTACGTGCCGCGGTCCGAGATCATCGTCAACTCGGGCGGCTTGAGGTGCTTCCGGATCAACGCGAATTGTTCGGCCACCGCCGAGCGGCCATTCTGATTGCCGCTAACCGTGTGGCCGTAAATCGGTAGCGGCCCGAACTCATCGACGTGTGTGCATAGCCCCACGTGCACCATGCGTCTGCCGTGGGCCGCGTCTTCCATGCGACGCCCCTTGGTGATGTGCGCCGCGGACATTGCGTCGTCGCTGGGAATCGTTCCGTCAGCGGGCATCTTCTCGCGTAGCTCGGATTCCTCATAAGCTCCGTGAAAGAGGATATGTGTGGGATCGTAGTGGACCCACGAAAGGGGCACACCAAGTTCTTCGGAAACGTGCAACGCAAACGAAGCAAGGATCGAGTGGCGTTGCGTGAAGAACCTATCGAGCGCCTTGCCCAAGCGGTCGTCGTTGAGTTTCTCAGCCGGGATGTTCCACATCAAATCGGCGCCGGTGTCGGTTGCCCACTGGCCAATGTTCATCAACGCGACCGGACTATACATCCGCGCGGCGACGAGCACCGAGAGTATCGTGCCGAAATCGTATTCGGCTTGTGGATCGGCGCGGAGATGTTGATTGATAATCTCTCCAACCTTCATGCGTTCCAGCAGTGGCGCGATCACGGCAAGCGTTCCGATATTTCGCCCTTCGACGTTCGCGTCCGTCTGATTTCCGTACCATGTTGTTGCATCCATGTGCGTAACATGGCAAAGTTGGGCGCATGGCGCAACCCCACCTTTGGGGGAAAC
>JAAEQP010000694.1 GCA_024231375.1 bacterium
AACCGGTTGAACTACTGGTGCGTGGCCGAGGACAACCATCCTTTCCTGCGCAAGCTGGGGTTGAAGCTCGTGTGGGGTGGCCACGTGATTGGCTACAATTACCTGAAACCCGGCGATCCGTACCCCTACAAGCATGCCAAAGTTGAGGGCAACGACGACTTGCCGGGAGATGTCTATCCCCTGAGCCCGGACTATCTGGGCGATGAGAACGGCGACGGCAAACTCTCCTATCGCGAGGCCCACCCGGAGTGGTACGGCATGAACGCCGACGGGGAACGCGTGAAGACGCTCCGCAACGGCGACTACAACTACTGCACCGCGAATCCGCACGCCACGAAGGAACTGATGAAGAATGCGGTGCAGCAGTTGATCGACGGGGAGGCGCGGGACGCGGAGATCGTGAATTGCTGGACGGTGGACGCGGGCAAATGGTGTACGTGCGACGCGTGCAAGGCGCTTGGCAGCCAGACGGACCGAAACCTGTTGTTCGTTTACGCCTTCGACAAGGCGGTGAAAGAGGCTCAGGCGGCGGGTTTCATCAATCGGACGATCACGTCGCTGTTCCTTGCGTATTCGGATGTGTTGGAACCGCCGACGCGGGCGCTACCGGCCGATTTCGATTACGATACGTGCATTGCGACGTATTTTCCCATCGTACGGAATTACGGGCGGAAGTTTGACGATCCAGCGTGTCCCAAGAACAGCAGCTACGCCAAACATCTGGTGGGATGGGCCGCCGACCCCGACCGCCATTACCGCGGCCAGATCTGCATTGGCGAATATTACAACGTGTCGGGCTACAAATGTCTGCCCATTTGCTTCATGAGCACCATGGCCAACGACATCCCCTATTACTACGACAAGGCGAACGCCCGGTACTTCCACTACATGCACGTGACCACGGAGCGTTGGGGCAACAAGGCGCTGACCAACTATCAGATGGCGCGCCAGATCTGGGACCGGGACACGGACTGTGAGGCCCTGTGGCAGGACTACTTCGCGATGCGGTACGGCGATGCGGCGAAGTATATGCGGCCCTTCTACACGATGTTGGAGGCGATGCTGAGCAACTGCAGCGAGTTGAAGTATGCGTTGGCCCCGCGTCTTTCCAAGGGCGCGGGCAATCTGTTCCCAAGTGCGTACATGCGGTACGAACCGGGCGACGACTGCATCAACATGAGCTGGAAGCAGATGACGATGGCGGGCAAGAACGCGCGCGCCCTCATCGACCGGGCGCGTACGCTCGACCTGCCGCCGCGCATCGCGGCCCGGCTGGCCGAGGACGAGGAAGCCTTTGTCTACGGCGAACGGACGATTCAGTTTTACGACGCGTTGATTCGCGCCTACCAGGGGGTACGCGGGGGCGACGAGGCCAGTGCGCGAAAGGCCTTTGCCGAGGCGATGCGTTTGTCCGATCTGTTGCGGAAGGACACGGCGTCGGTCAGCGTGTCGTCCTCGCACGCCAACGACAAGAACGCTCTGACCGCGTCGCGCGCCCAAGGCGCCATCGGCAAGCTCACGGAGTTGCTGGGTCCGCCGTTCCCGGAGGAGACGCCGTTGGTGAAGCTGGGCGGCGACCCGGTGGGGTTCACGGGTCGTCAGTTCGTGGGCGGAGGGGCCGTGCTGCACGGATACGGCCTGAACGTGTTTCCGGGGCGCATCCACGTGTCGGACGACGGCAACTACATGTATGCGGCGCCCACGTCCCCCCACGACCGTATCACCATGTACTTCCGGTTGGAGGAAGCGCCCGCGGGCGAGGTGGCGATGAAATGGATTGGACTGCGGTGTCCCGAACCGCTTGGTGCGGCGGTTCCGGGTCGGGTGGCCGTGAATGGCGCGGAGATTTTCGCTGGCGACGTTCCCTTCGCTGAGGATGGATTGACGGAGGCTTCGGTGACTATCCCGGCGGGTACGCTGAAGGTAGGCATGAACCGGCTTGAGATTCGGAACACGGCGGCGAAGGGCCCGACGAGCGGGCGTCCGTGGTTCGGTATTGACCGCATAGAGATGACCACTCCATAGTGGCTTGCCGCGGCGCAACGCACGCTCGAAGAATAGTCTTCTCGACCGGAGAGAATGGGGGCGACGGCTTGGGGTAGAGCCGTCGCCCCTTGGGGTGGAAGGGCGGCGGACTTGGGGTGGGACCGCCGCCCTTCCGGGCAAGGGGCGCCGCAGGGGGTACTACGGCGCCGAGGTGCCGTTGGCCGGCACCGGTGGTGGTGATGATGGCTTCTTAGGTTGTGTCTTTCCGTGCTTCTGTCCGTTCTTCCGTGTGAAGAGGTCGTACAAGACGGGCATCACGAGCAGTGTGAGCACGCCGGAAACCAGAATGCCGCCAGCCGACGCGATGCCGACGTTGTTGCGCATTTCGGAGCCGATGCCGTGCCCGAAGGCCAGGGGCATCATGCCGAGCACGGCGGCCAGGGTGATCATGACGATGGGCCGGAACTGGTCGCAGGCGGCATCGATCATGGCTGTGTGGCGGGAGGCGCCACGCTTCACGGCCTCGTTGAACGCGTCCATAATCAGGATGGCGTTGTTCACAACGATGCCGATAAGCATGACGCCACCCATAATGACGAAGATGCCCATGCTTTCGCCTGTGGCTGCGAGGGCCCAGATCATGCCGATGAGGCCGAGGGGCAGGGTGACGAGAATGAGAACGGGCTGTTTGAAGGATTCCAGAATGGCGGCCAGGGTGAGAATGACGAGCACCATGGCGACGATGGCGGCTTCGGCGAGGCCCTCTTGGCCTTCTTCCATGTACTCGTACTGCCCGGTGAAGGTGTAGCCGTAGCCCGCGGGCAAGTTGGCCTTCTCGTCGAGGGTAGCGCCGATTTCGCTGACTGCGGTGCCGAGAGGAAGCTTGGGCCCCAGGTTGGCCAGGAGCTTGGACACGCGCCGCTTGTCTTTGCGGGTGATTTGGACCTGCGACACCGTCTCTTCGATGTCACCTAGACTGGCCAGTACCAGGGGACGGCCGTCGGCGCAACGGACATTACCGTCATGCATCGCCGTCTATATGCGGGTTTTGGGCTGGCCGACGTTGAGAGCGTCAGCGCGGACATTGGGTTTGAAAGAGGCATGA
>JAAEQP010000695.1 GCA_024231375.1 bacterium
GCCGAGCGACACGGGCACGTTTCCTTGCGTATCCAGATACCACGCGAGGATTGCGCACCGGTCTGCGTCGATCAGATGGTCATTGCCTTTCTCGTAGACGATTTGTCCGTTTGCCCCCACGGAATACGTGTGGGCGGCGTATTGCGATTCCCGATCCGGCAGATGCGGAAACACGAGGGTCCGCTCCGCCATGCGGCGCTCCAGAAGCTCGGTCATGAACCGCTTCGTCTGTCTGCGAAGCGGCGCACCGTTGGGCAAGGCGCCCACCGTGATGCTCGCACCGAACTCGAATGCCTCGACGCGGTCACTCAACGCATCCTGTGCCATAAGGTTGTGCGCCACGGCCCGGCCGCCGTTGCCGCAGTCGATGCCGACGAGGCGGAACGCGTAGGCCCTGTCCAACTCTGCGATCACGTCCTGCTGCCTGGCATAGTTGATGCCTCGCAGATGGATGCGGAGTACATTCACGAGGTCCGGGCCCTCGGCTCGGTAGACGACGAACTCCGACGGGTCGCGCGCGTACCCCAAGTCACAGCCGAGATAGTACGCGCCGGACGGCGGACAGTCGCCTAGCTCCAACGCGTCTTCCTCTTTCAGTTCCAGGTCAACAAAATCGAGCCCATCGTTGACGCATGCGAGATAATCGTCGAGATTGAACACCGCATGGGCGGGCGAACCGTGCTGGCCAAGGACGCGGTGAATGTAACCCGGAGACTCCCTTCCGCCATAGAGCAACGCCAGTTCCGCGTCCTTCTCCTGGGTGAACTCGGGATTCAACGACGAGGGCCAGTTGTACTGGTCCACGTCCTGCATCTGCGTCATCCGGTAGAACGTGTTCCGGAGCCCGTTCGGCACGCCGTACACCCAGCGCCTCCCGCCTCCGTTCAACGCCTGATACAATTCACCCCAAGCCATGTCGGTCATTTCCTGGGCTTCATCGACGATCTGCCAGTCAACGTGGAGTCCCTGGAAGTTCATCCCGTGCGGCCCGGCAATACGCCCCCAGAGCACGAATCCCGTCTCGAAGCGCATGTACCACGAGGGCGACCGCTTCACTTCGATCAGGCTTGGCGCGAGATACGGGTTCGACTGAAACTGCCGCACCAATCGGTGCATCACCGGAAACAGGTGATTCTCGCACTGTGTCGCAATGAGCATCTCCGTCTTCGGTCGCACCAAGGCCGCCCACGCCGCAAGCAGTTCGATTTCCGCCGTCTTCCCCACGTCGCGCCCGTCGCAATGGACCTTTCGGTGTGAGTACGAGTTCAGCGACTCGACCTGATACGCTCGCGGCTCCCACGGATTCCCCTTGTTGTCGCGGATCAGGTCCCGGGCAAACCTCCTGCGGTCATGAAGTCGGAACCAAGCCTCC
>JAAEQP010000696.1 GCA_024231375.1 bacterium
ACAACCATGTTGTCAAGCCGTCGCTCGTCGCATTGCGTGGCGCGTGGATCTCCGGTGGCATCGAGTGGAACTTCCCTACACGCGGGCATACGACGAATACCCTTTCGCCCGTCATGCACACGATTGTTGAGGCAGGAGACGGCAGCGTCACTTGCGTCGTCGGCACTACGGAATGGGTGCGGCGCATGAAGTGGTCGGCGGGCATCACCGTGTATCCGGATCGTTCGTGCTTTCGGACACGCATCATGCTTGCCAACCCGACGCTCACTCACAACCGCGCCTATTTCTGGGCGAATGCTGCGACCCATGCCCGGCCCGATACGCGAGTTGTCTTCCCGCCGGCAGATCACACGTTCGCGGGCATGCGCCGGAATCCGGAACCTTGGCCGATCAACCGCGGCAAAGATGTGTCATGGTACAGGAACACTCCCTTTGCCCACGATTTCTTCTGCGGCGTGCCCGGCGACTTTCACGGTGCCTACAACTCAGATCACGAATGCGGAACCGTGCACACGGCGTCCGGGTACGAAAGCCCGGGACAGAAATTCTGGACTTGGGGGACGGCTGCGAGCGGTACGATCTGGGAAGAACTGCTCACCGATGAAGACGGACAGTACATCGAAGTCCAGGCGGGCCGACTGCCGACCCAGGGCGACACCTGGATTTTCGAACCGCACATGCAGGAACAATGGGACGAACACTGGTACCCCGTCAGGGACATGAAAGGGTTCGTCAAGGCGAATACCGAGGCGGCCGTGAATCTGGCTGTTCGTGACGGAACGGCGTTCGTTGCAGTCAACACAACGCGAGAGTACCGGGATGCCACACTCCGCATCCTCGGCGACGGAAAGCCAGTGCACAGCCACAAGCTGGAGATTGGGCCGGCGGAACCGTGGCAGGCGGAGATATCCGTTGAAGACGAGGCCAAGATC
>JAAEQP010000697.1 GCA_024231375.1 bacterium
CCGCCGTAGATGGCGTAGCTGCCGGCCATGACCCCCATGCCGACGACGCCCAGCATGAGCGTGGACCATTCGATGCCCAGAAACGTGACGGTGTCAGGCCAATTGAACACGGCCTTGAGACCAATCGACGCGCCGTACAGCACCGCGGCCAGGAATGCCGTGATGTTGGCCACGACCGTCAGGACCGCGAAGAACAGGCGGCATGCAGAATTGTACCGGCGTTCCAGAAACTCGGGCGCGGTGAACACGCGGCTCTTGAGCAGGAAGGGGATGAAGAACCACACCAGCACGGAGAAGGCGAAGATGTTGCCCCACTCCCATTGGGCCACGCAGATGCCGTAGGTGTAGGCGGCGGCCACCATGCCGATGAAGTGTTCCGTGGAGATGTTCGACCCGATGAACGACGACCCGACAACGTACCAGGACAGGTTCCGTCCCGCCAGGAAGTACTCTTCGGCGGTCTTCTCCTGCCGCGATCCCACAATGAACCCGACCACCACCAACACCACGAAATAGCCGCAGAATACGACCAGATCCAACCCGCTTAGCATTCCCAAGACCGG
>JAAEQP010000698.1 GCA_024231375.1 bacterium
CAACGACGGGGTGGCGGATGGGGCCGACTACCGGCCATTGGACACGGACGGCGATGCGATGCCCAATGTCTTCGATGACGACGATGATAACGACGGGTATTCGGACGCGGACGAGGTGAGCAACGGGTGGGACCCTCTGGATCCGAACGACCCCGATCCGGCGACTGTCCCGGTGGCAGGATGGTTGGGAATATGCTTCGTTGCGCTGGCCGCGGCAGCATTGGGAATCCGCAGGCTCGCGTCCCACAGCGCCATCGGTACCCCTCGAGTTGAGTGAGCGCGGAAGAGAGGGACAGAGGAACTGCTGAAAAATCCGCACGTTGTCTACGAAGCCCGCGAAAGAAGCCAGGGACAGACCCGTCTCGCTGCGCACCAGCCTCTCTCGCGTGGCCCGCGATAAGCGGGGGACAGCCACCCATTGTTGCCCTAGGAAGGACAATAATGGGACGCAAGAGCTTGGCAGTCCCCGTTTGTCGCTTCTGCTCTGGTGGACGTGTGACGTCTTCAACAGCCCCACAGACACGTCTGCGTCCGCCTACGGCGGAGACGTCGCTTGGGCCAGTCCCTCTGTTCCGCTCGGTCTTGGCCGTCGAGTCGATGCGGCGATTGACTTGCCTGGGGATGACCCGTATCATGTGCGTTTCATGGTAGGGGACCCGCCTCAGGCGTGTACGCACGCCGTATCCGCGGGGGGTGCATTTTTCAGTATGGGACAGGTCACGGCAATAGCGAATCAGAAGGGCGGCGTGGGGAAGACCACCACGGCCGTCAATCTCGCGGCGTGCATGGCGGCGGCGGGGCGACGCGTGCTACTCATCGACCTTGACCCCCAGGGCAACGCCACCAGCGGACTGGGCGTGGACAAGAACGCTCTCGAATATTCGCTGTACGACGCGTTGACCGGCGAGAGATCCCTTCGGGACGTTATGGTCCCCACCATGCTGGACACGCTCACGCTCGTCCCGTCCAACAAGGAATTGGTGGGCGCGGAGGTCGAGTTCGTGGACGTGGCGGAGCGTGACCGTCGGCTGCGGCAGTGTGTGGACCAAGTCCGCGACGAATATGACTGCATTTACATTGATTCCCCGCCGTCCTTGAGCTTGTTGACGGTGAACGGTCTGGTGGCGGCGGATGGTGTGATCATCACGTTGCAGTGCGAGTACTACGCCTTGGAGGGCCTGTCAGAGTTGTTGCATACGGTGAAGTTGGTTCGCGACAACCTGAATCCGGGCCTTCAGTTGTCCGGTGTGCTGCTGACGATGTATCAACACACCAATCTTTCGGAGCAGGTGGTGGCCGACGTACGGGCACATCTGGGCGACAAGGTATTCCAGACGGTGATTCCGCGAAACGTGACGCTGAGCGAAGCGCCCAGCTTCGGAAAGCCGGTCATCTATTACGATTTGAAGTCGACTGGGGCGAGGGCCTATCTGGCGCTGGCCCGGGAGGTGGTGTCTCGTGGCTAAGGGCAAGAAAGGCGGCCTCGGCAGAGGGTTGAGCGCATTGATATCGGGCCGCGAAGACGATGTGGCTCCCGTGATGGCCGCGGCGGATGCAACGGCAGCGGTCGCGCCGCCGCAACACGGCGAACGGCTGATTCACCTCGACCCGCAAGACATCGAGCCCAATCCGCAGCAGCCTCGGAAAGAATTCGACGAAGACGCACTGCACGATCTGTCGGAATCCATCCGGCGCGACGGTGTGCAGGAACCGATCATCGTTCGCCAGGTGGGCGACCAATTCGAATTGGTGAGCGGCGAACGCCGCGTGCGCGCCAGCATCATGGCGGACATGAAGACTATCCCGGCCGTGTGCCGGGACGTGTCCGACGACGACATGCTGAAGTTGGGGCTGATCGAGAACATCCAGCGCGAAGATCTGAACCCCGTGGAATTGGCCGGCGCGTATCAGATGCTTATCGACCAGTTCAGTTGGACCCAGGAAGAATGCGCGGACCAGGTGGGCAAGAAGCGCGCCACCGTGACCAATACGCTGCGTCTGCTTAATCTGCCCCAGGATGTACAGCGCCATCTGGCTAAGGGCGACATCGCCATGGGCCATGCGCGTGCGCTGTTGGCACTGGACACGCCGAAAGCCCAGAGTGCCGGGTGCCGTAAAATCATCGACCAAGGCCTGTCCGTGCGGCAGGCGGAGAAGTTGGCCACCCCGGCCAAACCCAAGTCGCCGGCCAAGGCGAAGGACCCGAATGTGGCGGGACTCGAGGACGAGCTTCGCCGCAAATTGGGCACGAAGGTGTCGCTGAAGACGGGGTCGAAGGGGCGCGGCAGAATCGAGATCGATTACTACAGTCTCGATGAACTCGAGCGTCTCCTGGACCTGCTTCGAAGTACCCGATAGCCGCTGCCTGAACACGTCGGCTCGATGGCGCCGGGTGCGGTTGCGGCGTCGCACCGTCCCAACTACAATGGCTACCAACTCCCTTTATCGAAAGGATTGCATACAATGATCGATATCAAACTGCTGCGCGACAATCCGGATGCCGTGCGCGATGCGCTGGGCAACCGGTACTCCGACATCGACCTCCAGCCGATTCTGGACCTTGATGTGCGCCGCCGCGAGCGCCTGTACGAGGTGGAGCAGCTCCGCGCCGAGCAGAACAAGGCGTCCCAGGAAATCGCCCGGCTGAAGAAGGACAAACAGGACGCGTCCGAGGCGGTGGCGGCCATGAAGGACGTGAGCGCGCGGGCGAAGGCCTTGGATGAAGAGGTGAAGGAATTGGACCAGCAGCAGCGCGAGGCGCTGTTGGTTGTGCCCAATATCCCGCACGAATCCCTGCCGGTGGGACCCGATGAGAATTCCGGCCGCGTTGAACGCACGTGGGGCGACCCTCCGGCGTTGGGTTTTGAGGCGAAGGACCACGTCGACCTGGGCGAATCCCTTGGCATTCTTGATTTCCAGGCCGCTGCGACGATTTCGGGCGCGCGGTTCGTGGTCATGAAAGGGGCGGGCGCTGCCCTGGAGCGCGCGCTCATCCAGTTCATGCTCGACACGCACACCCGCGAACACGGCTACACGGAGATTCTGCCGCCCTTCCTCGTGTTGGGCGACACCATGCTGGCCTCGGGGCAATTGCCCAAGTTTGCCGAGGAAGCGTTCACGGTCGAAGGCCGGGACCTCTGGCTCGTGCCGACGGCCGAAGTGCCGTTGACCAGCCTCCATCGCGACGCCATTCTCGCGGGTGACGACCTGCCGCTGAAGTATGTGGCCTACACGCCGTCGTTCCGCAGCGAAGCGGGATCCTACGGCAAGGACACGCGCGGCATGTTGCGTCAGCACCAGTTCGACAAAGTCGAACTGTACAAGTTCACGGCGGCGGACCGATCCTGGGACGAGTTGGAGGCACTAACCGCCGACGCGGAGACGATCCTTCAGAAGCTGGGCCTGCCCTACCGCGTAGTGACGCTGGCCACGGGCGACATCGGGTTCTGCGCCGCAAAGACCTATGACCTGGAAGTGTGGTTGCCGGGCCAGGACACGTACCGCGAGATCAGTTCCTGCTCGAATTGCACGGATTTCCAGGCGCGTCGCGCGTCCATTCGGTGCCGCCGCGAGAAGAAGCCTGAATTCGTACACACATTGAACGGGTCCGGGTTGGCCGTCGGCCGCACGGTGATCGCCATTCTGGAGAACTACCAGCAGCAGGACGGTTCGGTGGTGGTGCCGGAACCGCTTCGGTCCTACATGGGAGGCCTGGAGGTCATCGAACCCAGCACATGAGCAACCAGGACGACGCATTCGAGCGGGCCGCGGCGGCCCTGCGTTCGGCGAAGCTCGCCATCGCGGTGACGGGTGCGGGCATCTCCGTGGAGAGTGGGATTCCATCGTTCCGCGGGGAGAGCGGTATTTGGAAGCGCTATCCGCCCGAGGAGTACGCCTCCATCGACGCCTATGTTGGGGACCCTGTGAAGGTCTGGCAACTCTGGCGGGAATTGGCCAAAGAGACCGCCGACTGTGCGCCCAATCCGGGCCATCGTGCGCTCGCGGCGCTGGAACAGCGCGGCATCCTCAAAACCGTCATGACGCAGAACATCGACAATCTGCACCAGGAAGGCGGTAGCCGCAATGTTATCGAGTACCACGGAAACGCGCGGCACTTGCGCTGTCTGGACTGTGGTGCGGGGATGCCCCTCGACCGCGACGAGATCGGCGAACTGCCCCCGCGATGCCCTACGTGCCGGGGTCTCATGAAACCGGACATCATCATGTTCGGCGAGTTGATTCCTCAGGATGCCCTGATGGAGACCGACCGGCTTGCGCACACGTGCGACGTGGTGATCGTCGTCGGCACATCGGCTCAGGTGTTCCCGGCCGCGGCGATACCGCACACGGCCAAACAGCCCGGCGCGTTCATCACCGAAGCGAACATCGAACACACCGATTTCACGCACACCATTACCGACGCGTTCTTGGATGGCCCGGCCGGGGAGACGCTACCCAGGCTCGCCGAAATGGTGTGACCTAGTCACAGGGGGAATCATGGTCAATTCCGCCAACAGACGTTTGGGAATCTTCGCCATCATCGGTCCCGGCATCCTGGTCGCCGCAACGGGCGTGGGCGCGGGCGATCTTGCCACCGCCGCATTCACGGGCAACGCCATCGGCGTCGCCGTGATTTGGGCTGTGGTGTTGGGCGCGTTCCTGAAGTTCGTGTTGAATGAAGGCCTGGCGCGGTGGCAACTCGCCACGGGCACCACGCTCCTCGAAGGGGCCGTCGATAAGCTGGGCCTTCCCTTCCAACTCCTGTTCTTCGCCTACCTCATCGTGTGGAGCTTCTTCGTGGGCTCGGCCCTCATGTCCGCGTGCGGCGCGACCGCCCACGCCCTGATCCCCGTGTTCGACGAGGCCCGCACGGGCAAGATCGTGTTCGGCGTCGTGCATAGCCTGCTCGGTGTGGCCTTGGTGCGCATCGGCGGATACCGCCTTTTCGAGAAGGTCATGGCCCTGTGCATCGCCGTCATGTTCATCACGGTCGTCGTGTGCGCCATCCTCATCCGTCCGGCCTGGGGCGACGCCATTGCCGTGTTCGCCCATCCGGGGATGCTGCAACTGGACGGGAAGGGGCTGGTGTGGACCATGGCGCTCATGGGCGGCGTCGGCGGCACGCTGACCGTGCTGTGCTACGGGTACTGGATTCGCGAAGAAGGCCGCGAGGGCACGGAGGCGGTGCGCACGTGCCGGTTGGACCTCGCGACCGGGTACACCATGACGGCCCTGTTCGGCATCGCCATGGTCGCCATCGGCAGTCAGACCGCCGTTGAAGGCAAAGGGTCCGGACTCGTTGTGGCCTTGGCCAGCCGCCTTGAAGGCCCGCTCGGACCTGTTGGTAGATGGGCGTTTCTGTTGGGCGCATGGGGCGCCGTGTTCAGCAGTCTGCTCGGTGTATGGCAGAGCGTACCTTACGTATTCGCCGACTTCATTGGCATGTCGCTGCGCGAACCCGCCGACGCCCGGCGCCGCCGCGTCGCTCCGGCGTCTCGCACCTACCGCGTCTACCTGTACGCGCTGGCCATCGTGCCCATGGTGGCCCTGGCGTACAGTTTCAAGGAAGTTCAGAAGTACTACGCCGTGTTTGGGGCATTCTTCATGCCTTTCCTCGCCTTCGTGCTCCTCTACCTCAACGGTCGCGCCAAATGGGTCGGCAAAGAGCATACCAACCGTCCGCTCACCGTCGTTGTGCTCGTGTTCACCCTCCTCTTCTTTGGCGCTGCGGTGGTTCTCGAGATCCGAAATCGGTTCCTCGTATGAATCAGCGAATCGGGATTCTGGCGCTGCGGTGCTATACTGAGTGCCGGAGATGCCGTCGGCTGGCGGTTGGGGTCACGGGCGCGTTGGCACGGTGGTCGCGCACCAAAGCTGGGGATAGAGCGCATTATGGCTATTCAAGATTATCTCGAGAAGAAGCTGCGGGATCTGGATGCGGACCGCAAGCAGACGCTTGAGTCCCTGGACATTGTCCGTGACAAGATCAAGGGGGCGGACGAGAAGCGCGGCAGCCAACCGAATACCGAGAACTACAAGAAATGGAGCGGGATTCTAAAGGGGCTGGAGAGGGATCTCGACAAGCACAACGTCCACTTGACCGCGGTCGACGCAGAGATCGACGAGAAGAAGAGGAAACTTGCCGATTATCGCAAGAAGGCGGCGGAAGCCGATGCCATGCGCGCGGCAATGCCGGAGAAGATTCTTGCGATGAGCATCGAGGAGGTGGGGCAGCTCACGGCGGAAGAGATCGCCATGCTCCAGGAGTACGAGTTGAGCCAGGAAGCCTTGGCCAAGGCTGAGGCGGCCGCCATGGAAGGTGAGGACGCCGCGGCCATCGAGACCGCGGGAGAGGCGACGGAAGCACCAGAGGCGAAGGACGAACCCGCTCCGGCGGAGAGTCCAGCACCGGACGTTGCGCCTGCGTCCGAATCGGAGCCCGAAGCCCCTCCTACCGCCGAGCCCCCCAAGCCTCAGGTGGAACTCACCGCCGCGCTGAAGAAGGTCGCCGAGAACCGCGCGAGTGAGCTCACCCTCGCGGAATTGGGCGCGATCGTGGACACGTACGCGCGCGTCGCGGGCGGGAGTGGAGACGATCCGCAGCGGACACGCATGCGGGACCTGCTGACGCTCACCGTTCGTCGATTGGAGGAGACGTACGGGGGGCTCCGTGACCGCTGGGCCGCGGCCGTGGCCTCGGCCTCGGCAAAGACGCAGTAGACGATCGGCTACTTGGCGACGTAGGTCTCGATGTTCCAGGCGTAGCTGAATTCGTCTTCCCATTCATCTAGTGCTTCAGACAACCCTACCCAAATGAGATAGCCATCGCCATCGCGTTGCTGCAGGGCGGTCCGGAAGTTCTCGACGAAGTTCGGACCCTTGAGGCTCGCCTGGGTGGCGAACACGGTGGCGGTATACATGGCGTAGGGATCCAACTGGCCGGTCATCTGCTTGTCGATCAACTCGTCCAAGTGAGCCCACGTGTTGCCGTACTTCCCAATATGCGGCAGGGGCGCGCCGTTGTCGTGCGTCATGAAGTGCTCGTTGTCCTGGGGCTTCCAGATACCCGAAGCCCACAGCGGCGCATCGTTCACGTGGTCCGCCGTGGCTGCGCCCCACAAGGCTTGGGCCTGCCAGGACTGGGCCGGGAATTGGCTTCCCTGAATGGGGATCCAGAACCGCTCAAGCAATGAACTCTCCGGAGGGTCGGCCACGAAGCCGCCTACAATGCCCGACGGGGTCACACCAAGCTCGGAAATGAGATGGGCCACGTCGGCGTAGTTGTATATGGATTCGTGTGCATGCGGATCGACTTCGAATCCCATTCCGTGCAGCCATTCGACGATGTTCTCGCCGCCCGTGCCCGCTCCCGTGTCGTGCTGCTGCACGGCGCGCAGGAACCGCCAGTCCGACTGCCAATTGAGCATAGCGTTCTCTTCGTCGAGCATGGTGGCGAAGTCGATGACGGCTTGGCGTTCCTGGTTGAACAGGGCCACGTCGTTGATGTAGTCGGCGCCTTCCTCGTTGTGGACGACGACGCTAACGTAGATGTAGGGAGGGTCTTCGGCCGGGCCGATGAAGCCGACGGAACAGCCGAGGGGGGCGACGAAGGCGGAGCCGGCGACGAGGCATGCCAGGATGGACAGAACGGCCAGGACACGTCTCATGACTACAACTCCTTCCCAGGATTAGGCGTCTTCACGATTGTACCATGCTGAGAATGGAGGTGCGCTGGGGAAAG
>JAAEQP010000699.1 GCA_024231375.1 bacterium
AGGTAGACGACGGCACCATCGTCGAGCTTCACTTTCATGTCGAGTGTGGTGGCGGCCAAGTCGGCGGGCACATCGAAGGCGCGGCGGAAATAGGTGGTGATGTGTTTCTTCGCTTTGTCCTCGCCAAAGCTCACGACGGTGGCTTCATCCTTGTCGCCGTAGCCCAGTTCGGCCGGCCCGGATTTCCACGCGGCGTCATCGAAAACCGGTGCGCGCCATGAGTTGCCTTGGTCGGAGCCATTGTCCAGGTACTTCCATTCCGCGCCGCGGGCGACCAGGGAGCGGCCGCTGTTGCCTGCACGAACCTCAATCTCGGGCGAAGCGCCGCCTACGATGGGGTACTCCAGCCAGAGCGTGCCGTCCTCGGCTTTCCGGTCGCCGCTTGCGCCGAGGTTGAAGCCCACCCGCTGCACCGGGGCCGCGACTTCGAGGGCTGGACACGTGGTCCACACTTCCACTTCAGGCATGTGGATCATGGCCAGCGAGGTCTGGTTCTGGTAGGCGCAGGAGCAGGTGCGCGTGTAGTCGGGTGCGTTCAGCAGGCCGTCGGCCACGATGAGGTTATTCGAGCAGCCCGACTTGAAGCCGCCGAAGTGACCGGTACCGCCATCGCTGTCGAGGTCGAAATAGGCGGCCGCCGACGAGCGGAATGTCAGCAGATGTTCGCTCGCGATGTGGTAATTGCAGCCTTTGGTGCGTTGGTAGGCCCAGGGAACGGACGCGCCTGTGAGGGGATTGGTCCGCATAGTCGGTTCGCCTGTGAGTAGGTCATACATTTTGCCGTGGGTGATGATTCTATTGCCGTGCAGGATGGGAGGATTGCTGTAACCCCGCTGAACATCCCACGCGACCGATCCGTCGTCCGCACGGTACATGATCATTCGCGTACCGGATTCCCCGCCTACGGTGTCCGAAGAGGGGCGGGTGGCCTGGAGCAACATGTTGTGCTCTTCCGAGTAGCCCAGCCA
>JAAEQP010000700.1 GCA_024231375.1 bacterium
AACCGGTTCGGCTCAAAGGGAGTGTACGAGACGCGTCTCTCGGACCAATTGCTCTTCAACACGCAGGGCGACCGCCGCGCGGATGAATCCATCCCCGTTACGGACGGCGTAGGCCGCATGCAGCAGTTTACCAACGCCCTCGACGCGACCATTCGCTACTCGGCGGAGATGGGCCTGCACTGCCACGCCAACTTCGGCGTGAGTTGCGCGTACGTGGGGAGTCCCTTAGAGGGGACGTTTCCCAAAGCCCACCCCAACTGGTTGTCCGGTTCCCAATTGCGCTTCGAAGTGCCCGAAGTGCGACAGTACGCCTTGAGCCTCCTCCGGGAAGCGCTCGAGATCGGCGCGCCCGGCATCTCCATTGACTTCATGCGGTATCCGCAAGGCTTCGACGACGCGGTCGTGTCGAGCCTGTTCCTCAAAGAGCTGCGCGCACTGGCGGACGAATTCGGAGCGAAGCGCGGCGCGCGCGTCCCCATCCTCGTGCAATTTCCCGGAACGGGCGTCCACCCGTCCGAACAGTTCGAACGCGGCGCCACGGACGATTTTGACTACGCCACGTGGGTGCGCGAAGGGTGGGTCGACTACCTGTGCCCCAGCAACGACGACGAGCGGCACCTCCACCTGGACGTCACCCCCTATCTCGAAGCGATCAAAGGGACGGCCTGCAAACTGCTGCCGAACGTGACCGCCGCCGGCCTGCGCCGTCCGGGCCTCTACCTGTGGCGCATCCAGCAGCTGTACGACGCGGGCGTGGACGGCGTCTACATCTACCAGTCGGATCAAATGGCGACGAGCAGCCCCATGGACCGACGGTATGCGCGGCTGCTGGCGAGCAGCGAGGACGTGCGCGAGTATTGGGAGCAGGACGCTGCCCTCCGCCCTCGACGGAGCAAGGGCATCTACATCACGAGTCCGTCGCGTCCGAACCGGGGATGGCGCGGCCGGGAACGCGTACGCATCTGGCTCGAAGGCCTTCCCATGGGTGAGGTGGAGGTCCATCTCAACGGGAACCTCATGAATCGTCATGAAGGTCCTCCCTACCTCCTCGGAACCGAGGAGCGTACCTCGGA
>JAAEQP010000701.1 GCA_024231375.1 bacterium
GGTGGTACTTTCTTCAGCACGATCCTTCGATTCCTGCCGTCCTGCGTCAGGACGCCCTGCGCTGGGGGCTCGCCAGGGATGAGTTCCCCGATACGCAGCATCTACCCTTCATGCTCTACATCCGTGAAGCCCGGCGAATCATGGGCCAGTACGTGTTCACTGAGTTGGACGCGACACGGAACACGACGAAACCCGATTCAATCGGATGCGGTGGCTACACCATTGACAGCCACCATGTGAAGGACTATGACCGTAGCAACCTTCACCTGGAAATCCCCAAGGGCAACGTACGCTACCCTGCGAAGAAGGGATATCAGATACCCTACCGCATCCTCGTTCCCCGGAAGGTGAAAGGCCTGCTTGTAAGCCTCTGCGTATCCTCCACGCATCTTGGCTATTGCACGTTGCGCGTCGAGCCGGAGTACATCAAGATGGGGCAGGCAGCCGGCGTGGCCTCGTATCTGGCCGTGAAGCATGACGCCGATCCTGGGGACATCGACATTTCAGATCTTCAGGAGATCCTGAAGCGGTCGGATGTGATCCTGGCGTCGGGCGAGAGCCGCCCTGGCCCGTGAGCGGGCATCCCATCGACAGGGTGCCTGGATGTGGAGACCTTTCGGTCGTGGGATGTGGTTCGGTCAGAGACCGGCCACAACAAAGGCGGGGGCGCGGGCCCACAAGGGGAGACCACGACGAAGGTCCTATATCCCCGCGTTCGCTCTTTCTACGGCCGGCCGCCAGTATTCGACGGACTCCTTCAAGTCGGCGACGACCGAATAATCGGCGGGCCAGCGTTCGCGGTGGCTGATTTCTAGGAGCAGGGTGCAGGATTCGACGCCGGATGCGGCCATGGTGGCGAGAATCTCCTCGGGCACGATTTTGCCGCGTTCGTTGTATTCGGCGGTGAAGGGGTAATGGCCGCCTTTGTCGCGCAGGCTTTGTTTGATGTGGATGCAGGGGCTGTCTTTGCCCAACGCACGAATCCAGGCGTGGGGGTCGGTGTCGCGCGGGTCGTCGGACGCGAGGTCGCCGTGGTCTACGTCGAGACAGAGCTTCATGGGAATGGCGAACCCGTCTTGGCATTGGTCGAGCAATTCACGCGTGGCGTCGATGGTCTCAGCAAGCTCGCGGGGGATGGACATGGGTTCGAACATGACGTAGCGCATGCCGAGTCCCGCGGCGTGGTCGGCGATTTCGCGCCAGGCGTCGATGCCGTCGCGGATGCGTTCGGCGCGCACAGCGGGGTCGGCGTTGTCGCGCGAGGTGAGAATGCCGAAGTGGCTGCCCATGCCTTCCGCGCCCAGCGCTGCCGACACGGACGCGAAGCGTTTGAACCATTCGATCCACACGCGGCGCGTGTCGGGGTCGGGGTGGAGCACATGGTTGACGCGGGTGAAGGCGGACGTGAAGGTCGATTCGACCGCAACGCCGTGTTTGTCGCACAAGGCGCGGATGGTGTCGGTCTCGTGCGCGACGAGGTCTTCGGGCAGAAACGGGTTGAGCAGGTCGGCGGTGAACTGGACGCGGTCGAGGCCGAGTTCCTCGGCCACGATGGGGACCCAGTCGTCGGGTTCCGGGAACCGGTTAATTGCGAATCCCGTGTTGATGCCAAGGGCGACCTTCATGAACGCGTTCTCCCGCGGTTGTCGTTGAGCCAGGCCACGTGATAGCACAGCCGGCGCCCGGCTTCAACCGCGGTCGATCCGGACCCTCACCTGTGCCTCTCCCAGAGGAAGAGGATTGAGGGCCATGGCCGCCGTGCGATTGGGCCCGGAGAATGGGTCTCTGATTCCGAGTGTTGCCGGTTGTGAGTGCCTGTGCTAACCTGACTTCGGATGCGCCGGGTTCTCCGACTCGATGAAGTGACGGTGCGTGGGGGCACGCGCAATAGGTTGTTGCATGGCGCGCCGCCGATGCGCGACGCCGAAGGGAGGTAGCGATGGACCAGACCTGGTACGTGATGGTTGGAGACGCCCAACAGGGCCCGCTGTCGGAGGCGAAAGTCCGCGACCTGGTCGAGTCGGGATCGGCGACGGGCGCCAGCTTCTGCTGGCAACAGGGCATGCAGGACTGGCAGCCGCTGGAGAGTGTTGAAGCGTTCTCGTCCCTGCTGGGCGCACCGGGGACGCCCCCTCCCGCGCCGACGCCAAAGCCGGGGACGGGCGACCCGGTCAGCGCGTTCTTCGATCGCGGCAAGCGTGGTGCGTTACGGACCATGAAGGGCGCGAAACTCAAGATCGAACTCATGAAGCTCAGCAAGACACGGGAGAAACTCTGCGCCCTTCTCGGTGCCGAAGTGTACGCGCTTGGAGACGGCGTCCAGTTGCCCGAGACTGTCGTACAGCACGTCGAAAATATTGCTCAGTGCGATGCGGAAATCGCGGCAATCGAAGGGGCTATGGGTCAGAAGTGACGCAACCCGAGGCAGGGCGCTTGGATTCGCCGGGAACTTGGTGCGCTTCGCGGGCATTGGAGTCTCAGGTGCCAGTTCCCACATAAGCGGCCATGGAAACCACGCGGGGAGATGGACTACAATCTCCAACATGTTGTCGAAAATACACATAGCATTGCCTTTGGTCGCGATTCTGCTCTCCCTGGGGCTGACTGCCTCCGCGTCGGCGGAAGACGCCGACTACACGCCGCCCACCACCGAGATAACGCCCGACCATCCGCTGTTCATCTTCGAAGTGCCGCGCGGGGCCGCCACGGACCCGGCGGTTCATGCAGATGCCGTGATACGCGCTTGGGGCCGACTGCCTGACCCCATGAAGGCATTTGCCACCCTCCAGGTTGATGCACCGGGAGACCGTATCGACCAGCGGCACGCCTACTTGCGCCGACTTCTGGACGTTCTGCGCGAGGCCGACATTCCCACCGTGATCCGGATCGCCGACGCCAATCCGTTGCGCGCGTATCCTCTCGACAAGGCGGAGGAGTTGCTCAAGGACTTCACGTTGGTCAAGGGTATCCAGGTGATCGGTCTACAGTTCGATGAGTACCCCGTATTCGGCGGCGGCGCCATACCCGCCGTCCCGCCCGCGGCACAATGGCTCGGAGGCGCGATTGATCTGGCGGCACGCTACGGCCGATTCATCGCGGTCGAACTCGACGAACTCAACTGGCCCCGCGTGATGGCCAACGCGTCGTGCGCTTCGCTACGCTCCCGGATGCGTCTGTGCCGCGACTACGTGGTCCCCGTCGCCGCGTTCCGCGACGGCCATACCATCGCTCAGCAATCCGCGGCCATGGGGTTGTGGCTGGAAGGATCGGTCGCGCAGTGGGGCGTGGCGCCTTCGTCGGACTGGTACGCGAACACGGGGTTGATCGCGCCCGGTCTTTTCGGACGGGGTGGAGCCCCAGGCTCAATGCCGCCCTCCCTCTACCGCGCCATGATCCTGTGCGGCGCCATGACCGGCGCCAACGTCTACTCGTTCCGGCCCGGCGACGACCTGTGGTTCGGCGAACGCGCCGGCTACTGGGAGCAGGCGATCCAACCGACGCTAAACGACTTGATGCGGCATGGCTTGATGCCACGCCAGGACCTTGTCATGAAGAAGGTGAAGGTCGCCTATCAGCTTGCGCCCGCCCGGTCGCCGCGTGAGTTTCACCTGAACCTGCGCGACATCGACGCCATCCGCGACGAGGGACTCCTGCTGAAAGGCGCGTACGGAGTTGAGCGCGCCGGGCAGATTCCCGAACTGGTGCCCAACTCCGGGCGCCACTACTGGGTGCCGATTATCAGTCCCGATGCCCCCAAGGAGTTCCTCGACCAGTTGGAGGCGGTGGTGCCCGCGGGTTCCATCGCCACGGCGGACGCGTGGACCCAACTCCTCGACCGCCACTATGTGCCGGATGGGATGGGGTCGGCGTTCATCTGCCGCGTGGGGCGTGGCATCTTCGTGCTTCAAACCCGCGACAACCTGTACGAAGCCCAGAATTACCGCGTTCCCAACACGCCCGCGCCGGTCCGCGGTCTCAAGGCCCGGCGCACGGACGAGGGTGTCGAAGTGGCGTGGCCGTTCCGCGAGTACGATGTGGCGTACCGCGTGTACCGACAGACCCTGCCCGATGGCGCTCTCGAACTCGTGGGCGCCGACGTGGACGCCATGGCCCACGAGTGGCTGGATCACAACGCCTCGTCCGAGGAGTCGTACGCATACACCGTTACGGCGCTCACGACCGAGACGGGTGTGCAAGAGGGCACGGTCAACTTTGGGGACTATCTCGCCATCAGCGTGATCGAAAGCCTGCCCGCCGAAGAGGTCGTCATCACCCCCCTACTCGGATACGGCAAAGGCCGCCCCATCGAGAAACCGGACGACGCGCGTCCGCTGACGCAATCCTGGTGGCCCGGCACGGAGGGGCTCGGCGAGAAGGAACTGGCTCCCGCCCAAGCCATCGCAGGGCGAATCGACGTGTGGGCGGATGCCTTCGCACGCGAAGATCTGGACGCCGTGATGGACCTGTACGCGGTCGAATATGCCGACCCCCAGAGTTGGCAGTTCCAGTACGTCCGGCGCGCGTATCAGTGGTTCTTCGAGCGGTACGGAGCGTGCAAGATGACGCGGCAAGTCCAGGCGTGGGATTTCTCTGGTTCCACCGATTCCGGGGAAGTGCAGGTGGTGCTCTACTGCCGGTTCACTGGGAACGCGGTGTCCGATCCCTCCGGCCGGTTCGCGGACCAGACGGCGTTCTTCCCGCGCGACGAGTCCGGAGAGGTGCGCATCACCTTCGTGCAGCAGGAAGGGGGATGGCGCATCATGCGCACCGATCCTGCATTGCCCAATCTCAAGGACATTCTCAGCTTCAGCGCAGGCCCCTTCGACGCCTTCGCACCCGGCGCGGACGTCTATGCGCGCTAACCCCAGCGGCGATTCGACGCTATGACACAACCCAGAACGAACACGCTTGAAGTCGTGACGCCGGAGGGCATCTCCTTCTCCCTTCTGCTGGCCGGGCCCACCACGCGGTTCATGGCGTGGGCCGTGGACCTGGCCTGCATCATCGCGACGTTCCTGCTCCTTCAGACCATCGTCACGCTTATCCTGGCTCCTTCCATGGGGCTCCTCGGCATCTACGCCATGGACTTCGCCCGGGCCATCATCGCCACGGGCTATTTCGTCCTGTCCTTGGGTTACAGCATCGTGTTGGAATGGTTCTGTCGGGGGCAGACCGTGGGCAAGCGCCTGTTCGGGCTGCGCGTGATGGACGAACAGGGGTTGCAGCTCCAGTTCAGCCAGATCGTCATCCGCAACCTGCTGCGGTTCGTGGATAGTCTCCCGCTTCTCTATCTCGTGGGCGGGGCCGCGTGCGTCATCAGCCGCCGCGCTCAACGGATCGGCGACTTCGCGGCCAACACCATCGTCGTGCGGACGATCATGCTACCCGAACCCGACCTCGACCAGATCCGGCCCGACAAGTTCAATTCGCTACGCGCCTATCCCCTGCACGAGGCGCGGCTCCGACAACGTGTCACCGCCGACGATGCACGCATCGCGCTTCAGGCCGTCGTCAGGCGCGAGCAATTCCGTCCGGAGGCTCGTGTAGACCTCTTCGACGAGATTGCCGAACACTTCCGTGAACTCGTTCCCTTCCCCGATGAGGCCCACTTCGGCATGACGAACGAGCAGTATGTTCGCAACGTGCTGGACATCGTATACCGGCCCCGCGTTGAGGCCGAATAGCCCGCCATCGACCCGGAACCGCCCTGTCGAACCGTGGTATACTCGGCTATTGTCCGTAGCGTGACGCCACGGGCGATTCCCTGGCCCGAGTGGATGGATAGAAGTGGTCCGGCGCGGAGAGTGAAGGGTCGTAACCCGCATGACGCGGCCCTGACGAAGACCGGGCAAGGATGCGGCAGTAGGACGCGTACCATGATAGAGCTAGGTGTGAACATTGACCATGTGGCCACGTTGCGAGAGGCCCGCAAGGGCGTCGAACCAGACGTCATCGCAGCAGCGAAAGTGTGCGAACTGGCAGGCGCCCATCAGATTACCGTGCATCTGCGCCAGGATCGCCGGCATATGCAGGACCGCGACATCGATCTCCTGTCCCAGGTGTTGCTGGTTCGTCTGAACCTCGAAATGGCGGCCGCAGACGAGATCATCGAGATCGCCCATCGCATCAAGCCTCACACCGTCTGCCT
The DNA here is from genome assembly GCA_024231375.1 of bacterium. The sequence goes on from JAAEQP010000701.1 coordinate 6,149, forward strand.
GGTGCCCGAGAATCGTGAAGAGGTGACTACCGAAGGCGGCCTCGATGTGGCCGGACAGCGCAAACACCTCACGGACGTGGTCAAAGGATTTCACGATAACGGCACCAAGGTCAGCATGTTCATCGACCCCGAGTTCGACCAGGTCGACGCCAGCGCGGAAACCGGCGCCGACTTCGTGGAACTCCACACCGGCGCCTACGCGAACGCGTCCGAGAGCGACGTGGGCCGCGAACTCGAGCGCATCGAGAAGTCCGCCGCCCGAGCCATCGAGGCCGGGTTGGTCTTCAACGCCGGTCATGGTCTGACTACGCGAAATCTGGATCCCGTCGCTGCCATCCCTGGGTTGAACGAGGTCAACATCGGCCATTCCATCATCGCCCGTGCAGTATTCATCGGGTTGGAAAATGCCGTGCACGAAATCCTCGACATCATCGCCCAGTATCCCGAATGAACCCGCCGGACCAGGACGTGTCTCCCAGATCGGTCGCACGCATGTTCGACCGCATCGCGGGCCGGTACGATCTGTTGAACCGGCTCCTGTCCTTCCGGCGCGACGAAGTGTGGCGGGACCGACTTGTCCGCCGATTGCCTGAGACCGACGACCTCCGCCTCCTCGACCTCGCCACGGGAACCGGCGACGTCCTACTCGCGGCAGCGCGCCGCCACGGAGACCGGCTGCGCATGGGCGTCGGCGTAGACCCCGCAGGCAATATGCTCGCCCTCGCACAACGGAAATTCCCCGCCTCCGGACGGCTCTACGCTGTCCAGGGCGATGGCCAAGCGATACCCTTGCCGGACGATTCCGCCGACGCGGTCACCATCGCCTTCGGGATTCGCAATGTAGCGGACCCAGCGGGGGGGCTTCGCGAGATATGCCGTGTGTTGCGCCCCGGCGGACGGGCGTTGGTGTTGGAGTTTTCCATGCCCTCCAACCGGGCATTTCGCGCAGTCTACCTGGCCTACTTCCGGCACGTCCTGCCTCGGTTGGGCGGAGCGATTTCGGGGGATACAGAGGCCTACACATACTTGAACCGTAGCGTGGAAGCATTTCCCTACGGCGAGGCCTTCTGCCGCATGATGACCGACGCGGGCTTCACGCGTGTGGAAGCGTGCCCCTTGACCCTCGGCATCGCCACGGTGTACCAAGGAGACAAACCGTCACCCTGAACCTGCGGGTGGTTGCGGAACAAAGGGCGCCAAAGCGCCTGTTGACCCTAAGATAGGCCTGAACTGAGAGAAGCCGAATTTCGCCGAATGACGACTGACGCACCAATATGTTCGGGAACCGGACCGCTGGCTGCCGCTGCCGCGCGCCTGACGCACGACCTGCGTGCCGCGGCGGGTAATCCCGCCGGCGCACCCCTGCTGCGTGTCGAGGCCCCGCTTGAGGAACCGGTGTCCCCGTTGCATTGGTTTGCGCGCCAAGGCCCCATGACCAAGGTCTACTGGACCGACCGGGAACTCGACAGCGAGTACGCGGGGTCGGGGGTGGCGGACCGAATCGCTGTTGACGATGGCGGCGTGCAGGCACTGTTCAGCCGAATGGCGCCGTATCTTGCCGAGGCGACCGGGCGTATCCGCTATTTCGGAGGACTTCGTTTCGACCGGGAACACGCGGGCGCAAGCCACTGGGATGCGTTCGGCCGCGGCTTGTTCGTCCTGCCTCGAATCGAGTTGTGCCGCGAAGGTAATCGCCTCTACCTGGCATGCAATGTGGTTCTTGACGGGCCGAATCCGGCTGACGAGCTTCACTCCGCGTGCAATGCGTTGTCAGGGCTGGGCGCGATCCTCGAACCCGCCGGTGTACCACCATGTGAAATCCCGCCGCTGGTGCAGCGCGATGACCGGCCCGATCGTGATGCCTGGGTGCGCACGGTCGAGACCGCGCTCGAACTCATCGCGGAAGGATCTCTGGAGAAGATCGTGCTTGCGCGGGAGTCGCTTTTCCAATTCGCGGAGGATCTTGACCCGTCCGCCCTTCTGGCTAGGCTGTCAGAGGCCGCTATGCACTCGTATCGCTTCGCCTTCGAACCGGACCAAGGCGTCACCTTCCTTGGTGCGACCCCCGAACGGCTCTACAAACGTACCGGCCGGCACATCGAAACCGAGGCCTTGGCGGGGACGCGACCCCGCGGCCCGGCTTCCACCGACGTGGCGTTGAGCGACGAATTGCTGCACGACGACAAAGAACGCCGGGAACATGGGATCGTCGTGGATGGCATTCGGAACGCCCTCTCCGGACTCTGCAACCGCCTCGACGTGGACGCGGATGTGTCCGTGGTCCGGCTGTCCAAATGCCAGCACCTCTTCGAGCGGGTCTCGGGCGAACTGAACGACGGTGTGTCCGACGCGGACGTGCTCCAAGCCCTCCATCCAACGCCCGCGGTAGGTGGGCACCCGACCGGCGAAGCTCTCAGCCGCATCGCGTCGCTCGAACCCTTCGACCGAGGATGGTATGCGGGACCGATCGGGTGGATGGGCCGCGACGCAGCGGAATTTGCGGTGGGTCTGCGGAGTGGGTTGGCCACCGGCGATTGCCTCAGGGCTTTCGCGGGCGCGGGCATCGTTGCGGGGTCGGTACCTCAACGCGAACTGGACGAACTCGAGAACAAGCTGAGCATTCTTCTGGACGCGGTCACCGTTTCAGAACCGGAGCAATAGCAGGTGCATCATCACGCGCCGAATATCAACCGCCTCTGGGCAGGCCTGATCGTCGACGAATTGGTGCGGAACGGCGTGACCCTCGCGTGCGTGTCGCCCGGTTCGCGGAGCACCCCGCTCACGGTCGCGGTTGCCGAAGACCCGCGCATGGACGTCGTCGTTCATTTCGACGAGCGCGGCGCGGCCTACCACGCCCTCGGATACGCGCGCGCCACCGGCATGCCGGCCGCCCTCGTCTGCACGTCCGGTACCGCTGCCACGAACTACCTGCCCGCTGTGGCCGAAGCGGCGAATGCGGGTCTGCCCCTCATCCTGCTCACGGCGGACCGGCCTCCCGAACTTCGCGACACCGGCGCGAACCAGACCATTGATCAGACGAACCTCTACGGAACCTGCGCCCGGTGGTACCACGAGTTCCCGTGCCCTGCCACCGAGGTCGATGCCTCGGTCGTCCTCACGGCTGTCGATCAAGCCGTATCCCGTGCGTGCCAAGAGTCCGCTGGTCCGGTACACCTCAACTGTCCGTTCCGAGAACCCCTCGATCCAGAACCATCGGGCGACGATTTCACCACGTACCTTGAGCCTGTCAACGCTTGGGTGGACGGGTCGGACCCGTTCACGCCGAAGGCGTCAACTACACTCATGCCGGGCGACGATGAGCTGGACCATGTGCGCGGCATCGTCGAGTCCGCCAAGCAAGGCTTGCTGGTCGTGGGCCAGTTGACGAGCCAAGCCGAGACGGATGCCGCCATGTCCTTGGCGGATGCGCTGGGGTGGCCCGTGTTTCCGGACGTGGCGTCCGGCCTCCGCCTTGGCGTGCGCCAGGACCGGGTCTGGACCTACTACGATCAACTGCTCCTCTCGGAGTCCTTTCGCGCAGTATACCGTCCCGACGTCGTGCTGCAGATCGGGGGACCCGTCACGTCGAAGCGATTGGAACAGCACCTTGTCACATGCAGCCCGCCGCACCGGGTCCGCGTCGCGCCGCACGCCTATCGCCAGGACCCGTCCGGTTCCATAACCCTCCGCTTGAGAGCGTCGGCCCTCGCGTTCTGCTTGTGGCTGAACGAGGCTGTCGAGACTCCTGCCGCTGAAGACTGGCTCGCCCACGCCGTTGGCGTGGTGGACGTCGACCGTCTCATCGAGGGGTTCCTCGGCACCCACGAACGGCTCACGGAGCCGGGCATCGCCCGCCTCGTGTCTGCCATTATGCCCACGGACCATGCGTTGATGCTGGGCAACAGCATGCCCGTCCGCGACATGGACATGTACGCCTCGCCCAAGGGTCCTCGGGTCAGGGTCGCGGCCAATCGCGGGGCCAGTGGCATCGACGGCCTCATCGCCACCGCCGCGGGATTTGCTCACGGCCAATGCGCTCCCGTCACCGCGGTAATCGGCGATCTTTCCGCCTTGCACGATCTCAACTCGTTGGCGCTGCTGGCAGGTTCACGTGCGCCGGTAACGCTGGTCGTCATCAACAACGACGGCGGCGGCATCTTCCATTTCCTGCCCATCGCGAAGCACGCCGAGGTGTTCGAACCCTACTTCGCAACGCCTCATGGGCTCGACTTCAAACACGCGGCCGCCATGTTCGACCTACCCTACGAGCGTCCCGATTCCACGGATGAGTTGGCGGCCGTGTACCTGGAGGCGGCGCGGTCCGGCAGGCCTTCGGTCATTGAAGTCGTCACGAACCGCGCCGACAACCTGCATGCCCACCACCAACTCCAGCGCGCCGTCGCCGACGCGCTGGACCGCGCATGAAGCTCCACCACGAGCACCGCGGGAAGCCTCATCGGCCCACAGTCGCATTTCTTCACGGATTCATGGGGAATTCGAGCGACTGGGACAAGGTCACGGGGCAGTTGGAGGACCGTTTCTCCACACTTGCCATCGACCTGCCCGGACACGGTCGCTCGTACGTCGCGCCGGACGCTTCCTTCCCCGGCATGGAACAGACCGCCGCGCTCGTCATCGACGCCTTGGACGACGCCGAATTGGAGCACGTGTCCCTTGTGGGCTATTCGATGGGGGGACGCGTGGCCCTGCACCTGGCCCTGAGCCACCCGGACCGCGTCGACAGGTTGGTCATAGAATCCGCGTCGCCCGGGATTGCCGACGAACACGAGCGGGCGCAACGGCGCACACGTGACGAGGCCCTCGCCCACGACCTGGAGACCGGCGATTTCGAGGCGTTTCTTCGCCGCTGGTACGACCAGCCCCTGTTCGCCTCGCTCCGGGAAGACCCCGCCCGCCTCGAGAAGGTAATCGCACGCAGACTGCAGGGCGACCCACGTCAGTTGGCCCGATCGCTCCGCGCTATCGGGACAGGCTGTCAGCAATCGCTATGGGAGGCGTTGCCGGGACTGGCCGTTCCCGTGTTGACGGTGGTCGGAGAACGCGACAGCAAGTTCCGCGGCATCGCCCAAGCCATGGCCGAGCGAGCGCCGAACATGAAGGTTCAGGTGGTGCCGGACTGCGGCCACAACGCTCATCTGGAAGACCCGGACCGTTTCTGCAACGCCGTTGCTGCGTTCTTGTCCGCAACCTAGTCTCGCCGCTACTCGCCCTTCGCCCACTGCTGCCACTGTTGATCGATGGTCTCAGGCGTGGCGTCCCCGTCATGCACATACAGCCGGCACCGCAACACCAACTTCTCGTCGGCCTTCACCGTACGCGCCGCCTCCTTCGAGAACGAAGCTCCCATCCATCCGTCCCGGCGCACGTGGTAGGGCGTCGGGAAACTTGGATTGTCCGGGTGGTCAAACAAGGTGATGCCGTTCTCCGTGTCGGGCGTGACCCATCCCGTGTAGTCCACCCAACGGGCCGGTTTCCAGAAGATAGCCTCCTCGCCCACCCCGCCTTCGGAGTTGCGGAGGGTGCCGCCCCCGTCGTTCACGCTCATCGTCTTCGCCACCCGCACTGCGAACAAGCCAAACGACGTCTCGCCAAACGTTACATCGCCGTCGACGGGCTTCAGCTCCAGCGTTACGTCGAGGTACGATTCGCCGTCCGGCAACGGCCACAACCGCATAGTCCGGTGCTCCGTCAGCAGGTTCGCGCCGTCCCCATTCCGCCACACGTTGCGCACGGTCAACGCGCCCGACGCAACGCCGTCCTCGATCGTCTCCACGGCCTCGTGGACAATTCGCGCGTCGCCGTTCTCCCAGAAATTCGCGCCGTTCACGTCCCGGTGCGACACCCAAATGGACAGGTGATGCCCGTGGCCGTCCGGATCGTGCGGGTGCGTCAACCGCGTCACGGGTCGTCCCGCCGGACCAATCAACGGAAACACGAACGGCCGGTGGTACGCGTCGTCATAGTGGTAGCGCGCCGTCTCGGCCCCGTCCACCTCGAACGCGAACTGCCGGTCCGGCATGGGAATCACCTGCACCCGCGGAAACGGGGGCAAGTCCTGCGCAGCAAAATGGGCCAGCATCATCGAACTCAGAATCGTAACGGTCATCGTCGTTTCTCCTAGCAAAGAGGGGACTGACTCAAGCGAGCGAGTCTTCGAGCGAGACGTGTCTGTCCCCTTTCTTGCACAACGCCCCAGAACAGCAAAGCTCAGCACCAGCATCATACGAACGGGACTCCCCATTCAAGCCCGTGGCACCGACGTGCTATTCTTGCCTGGAGCGATTCGCAGCGCGCGCGAAATGAGAGGGGATCCATCATGCTTTGTTTGCTTCTGGTAATGGGCGCCGCCACGTCACACGCCGCGGCCAATCCCTACGTCGTCACCTGGACCACGCCCAGCGACGGACCGTCCGGGTCAATGCCCTTGGGCAATGGCGATATTGGCGTGAACGCGTGGGTGGAAGCGGACGGCGATCTTGTCTTCTACGTGAGCAAGACGGACGCGTGGAGCGGCAATGGACGCCTGCTCAAAGTGGGGCGTGTGCGGGTTGCCCTGTCTCCCAACCCCTTCGTTGCGGGCCAACCGTTTGAGCAAACGCTGGACACCCGCACGGGCATGATGACCGTGACGGCCGGACCGCCGGATGCCGCCGTGACGGTGCGCCTGTGGGTCGACGCCAACTACCCGGCCATTCGCGTTGAGATGCAATCGCTCAAGCCTACCGACATGCGCGTGGCTCTTGAGATGTGGCGCACGGAGCCGCGAGAACTGGTTGAGGACGAACGGCACAGTGCCTACGGTCTCATCCAATCGCCCGACCCCGTGATCGTCCAGCCAGACACGGTCGTTGAAGGGCAAACTGATCGCGTTGTGTGGTACCACCGCAACGAGAAATCCATTTGGACGGACACGCTGCGCCAGCAAGGCATGGGCGATTGGACCGGCCAAGGCAAGGACCCCTTGTTGCATCGTACCTTCGGCGGACTCATCCAGGGACCGGGTCTGGTGTCGGACAGCGCCGACGCACTCAAATCGTCTCAACCTGCCACACGCCACGCGTTCGCCGTGTACGTGGTGACGGAGCAGACGGACCAGCCCGCACAGTGGGTCGAGCAGGTTGCGTCACTGGCCGGCGCAGACACGCTGCCTGCCGCCGAAGCACTCGCCAACCATACGGCATGGTGGGACGACTTCTGCAACCGAAGCTGGATTCGCGTCAGCGGCGGTTCAAGCGCGCCGTTCATATCCGCCAACGACCTGCCCTTGCGCATCGGCGCCGACAGCGACGGCCGCAACCAATTCAGGGGCGCCATTGAACGAGTGCAGGTGTTCGACGAGGCCCTGGCCCCTGAGGCCATCGCGAAACTTGCCGCCGAGGGCGCCGCACCCGCCAGCCGTGTGGGGGACTGGGTGTTCGCTAAGTCCGCCGTTGACGGGAGCGCGATCCGTTCCGCACTCGAAGATGGTCTCCCCGCGCGAATCGTGGGTGATCTTCCGGTGACGGACGCCGCCGAATTCGGCCGCGGCGGTTGGATTGAGATCGACGACGCGCCGGAACTCGATCTGGCCCGTGCGTGCACCCTCGCGGGGTGGATTGTGCCGGGCAAACTCCCATCCGGCGGCGGACGCATCATCGACAAGTCGCAAGCGGGCACGTCCAACGGCTATCTGCTGGATACCTTTCCGGGGAACAGCCTCCGCTTCATCTGCGACGCCGGTACGTTCAGGCACGATGCCAAACTCGCGCCCGGCAAACGCACTCACGTCGCGGCCTCGTTTGACGCCAAGAGCGGGGAGGCCTGCCTCTACGTCAACGGCAAACGCGTTGCCCGCCACTCGTCGGGCAACGATGTGGAAGCCGTCAGCCGCGGCTACGCGCTCCAACGCTACATCAGCGCCTGCGCGGGACGCGGCGGGTCGCCCATCAAGTTCAACGGAACCATCTTCACCGTCGACGCCGAGGTGAAGGGGCAGCAGTTCGACGCCGACTACCGGCGGTGGGGCGGTCCCTACTGGAACCAGAACACGCGATTGGCCTACTGGCCCATGTTGGCCGCGGGCGACACCGAGATGATGCGGCCGTGGTTCCGTATGTACGCCGACATGCTGCCCTTCGCCAAGGCCCGCACGCGCACCTATTTCGATTGCGACGGCGCGTTCTTCCCCGAAACCATGTA
>JAAEQP010000702.1 GCA_024231375.1 bacterium
GAGATCCTTCGCATGCGCTCAGGATGACGCGGTGGCGGCATCATCCCTATCCTCTTCATCCTCCCCATCCATGTTGGTGGGCTCTTGGGTTTCCGGATTGGTGCGTGCTCGACGGACCTGTGGTCCGCCTCGACACACCCTACGGGGGCGGCGGCTGCGCGGCTCGTGGTTGCGTGCGGCCTCTGTGTGTTGTGGCGTTCTGTCCGTGCGAAATCGAAACGCCCTGTCACAGCCCTGGCGCGAAGATCCGGTGTTGCTCCGGCCCGAGCAGCGCGTAGATACGAGGCGCGCTGTCCGTAGCCGAGAAATGGCGGGTCGCTACATCCGCGGTCTGTTCGAGCCGGACCCACCCTTCCTGCGTGTCGTAGGCGTACACGCCGAGTCCGCCCAGATGGGCCGCAGCGCATACCGCCTCCGACGCATGAAACGCGATTTCTATGGCGGTCAACTTCGCGGGCTCGGAACACTCCAGGGCGAGAAACTCCGAGAATGCCGCCAATCCTTCCGGCACCATGCCCGGCGCATCGGAAGAAGCCACCAAACGCGCACCCACGGTCTCGGACGCGCGTAGCCGTACTTCCGCATCGACGCCCTTCGGCCGGAGTTGCAACGTGTGTCCCCACGCCACCGCTTCCACCTGTCCCCTGGACGGAGCCGCGGCGGACGGCGGAGATTCGGGCTGTGAGGAAGCAGGCCGCGGGATCGTGGGCCCTGTTGCTGCGGGAGACGGAGGGGCTGGTTCCGCCCTAGTCCCGGCCGGCGCACCCGGCACCACGGGGGCGTTCAATGGTAACGGGCCGTCTTCCGAATGAGAGGCCGACAGCGTGTCCCCCTCGGCAGGCACTTCGGGCTCCGCTTCAGGGACCCAAGGCCGCAGGGCTTCCGGACCGAGCACGGCATAGGTCCGCGGTGCGCCGTCGCGCGCAACGAACATGCGCCGTGTACCGTCAAGCCGCTGGCTCTGGAGCAATTGCCACCCCTGGGCGGCGTCGTACGCGTGAATCGCGAGTTGATGAAGGGATTCGGCAGGACACAGCACCTCGGGAACAACAATCTCGACCTCCATGGCCGTGCGGGCATCGGTCCGGTCGCAGTGCAGGGACGCATAGACCGAAAAGGGCACCAGACCCGTCGGCAACGGGCTGGGGGCCTCGGTAGTCGTCGTTACGTGGGCTTGAACGGGCGCGGCCGAGCGGACCGTGAACCGTCCTTCCATCCCCTTGGCGCCGAGCCGCACAATCCGGCCGTATCCGCTCACGGCGTGACGCAACAGATCCTCTTGCAGGAAGAAGGCCGGCTTCATGCGCCGGTCGATCATCAGGTCGAGTTGGTCGTCGAAATGCGGCGACTCGGGATCCTCGGATGTGCCAAAGGGCGACACGCTAACGGCCGAAACCCGCTCGCCGAACTCCACGGCCATGGCGTACCCATAGCCGTACTCCGTCTCCCAGACGCCGTCTTGGAAACGTTCCGCCGACGCCGCGAGCACCGGCTCGCCCGAGAGGGATCCCGGCATGCCCACGACCCGGTCGCCCCGGCGGAGCACATGCGCTTCACCCCACGGAACCGCGACCGACTGGAACTCGTTGCGCATGAAGCGCGCTGCTTCGTCGGCGGCCTGCAGCAACGTCACCTGCATGGCCTGTGGATTCCTTCGTACCGCCGCATCGAAGTCGCTCGTCGACCATCCGCTCGGACTGATGGCGCCGAACGCGCCCCACCACGCATGGAACAGCGTCATGCCTTCGCTTGTCGGCTCCGCCACATAGTTCCACCCGCGCAGAATCTCGATGGCCTGCGGAAGATCCGGATGCGCCTGGGCCATCCAAGCCGGTTGGGCGTCGGCGGCTTCCACGAGCCGCGGCACGGCCTCCATGGCGAAGGGTGCGAGTACATCAAACAACATGGCTTGCGCCTCGTCGAAGGTGCGCGTGCCCAACCCGAGCAACCAACGCACCCGCTGGGCGCGGAACGTGTCCTTGTCGCGCGCGAACCATTCGGGCCAACTCTCCGGACCGAATCCCGGCGAGGCCGTAGCGCCCCACGGCGGGTTGCCGCAGGCCTGGATGAAGCCGGCGGGCGGATTGATCATGTAGGGCAGCGTGTCGAGAGGGACCGTTTTGCCCCATGCGTATTCAAGACGTTCCGAAGGAAGGGGCCGCGTCCAGTCGATTGAGACGACCATGGGTTCGTCGCCGGAGATGTCTCCTGCACCTTCGGGAGAAGGACGAACGCCCGTCGTCACGTTGTACACATAGAACAGGTTGCCCGCCTGGTCCGCGTAGGTGATGTGGAAGCACGGTATCTGCCGCATGGAGATGGCGGCCTGGAACTGATCGAGGCTGCGCGCCGACCCCATCTCGATGAACTGGTTCAAGAACCCGAACTCGCGGTAGCCGCCGACGCGATAGGCGCAGTACGCCCCCCGGTACTGCCCGACAATCGGGCCGATGGGCGACACGAACACCGGCACCGACCGTTGCTCCATGTTGCCCGACGCCGTGCGGACGTAGTAGGGCTGTCCGCTGGTCGCGATCTGCAGCGGCAACGCGGCGGCCTTCGCCAGTTTGTCGAGGTCGCCCTGGTTCGCGGGGATCTCGTCGGATGGCGCCGTGTAGATGTCGGCGAGGTCGGGTTGGTTCGGCGTCAGCGCCCACCCGAGGAATCCGTTGTGGCCTTGCACGATGACGGGCAGACCGAACAGGGTCGCGCCCATCATGTCGTACGTGCCCACGGTCAGATGCGCCTCGTACCACGCGAAGGGGCCGTTGTACGTTGTGTGCGGGTTGATGGCCAGGATCGCCGCGCCCGACGCGGACCGCTGCGGTGCAATGGCCCACGCGTTGCCCGACGCAGCCGCCGGCGGACGATGATACATGTCCGGTAGGTCGAAGGGCGCGAAGCTCGTCACATAGCAATGCCACAAGGCAAGGATGTCGGCGGGGCTCACCCCCTCCGCCCAGTCGGGCAACGCACGCGGGTGTTCAATCATCCACGCGTTCACGCCCAGGGCAAACCCCTCGCACAAGTCGCGCGTGATGGGCTCGGCTTGGATCAAGGCTTCAGCTGCGAGCCTCGCGTGGGCCATTTTCAGCGCGAAGGCGTCGGATTCCGCCAGCGGTTCGCCGTACACCTCGGCGGCCCGGCCGTTGGCCACCCGGTACGCCATCAACATGCCTTCCAGATGGTCGTCGGCCTGGGCGTAGCCAAACGCGAAGGCCAACGCCAACACGTTGTCCGCGGTCACATGCGGCACGCCCCACTCGTCGCGGTACACCGTGGCTTGGTCCCATAGCTCCCGCGGGTCGGGCGGCATCTGGCCATGGGCCGCCACCGTTGCCAACAGAAGCGCTATCGTTACGCATCGCGCCGCAATACGCGTGTGGCTGTCTATCCGTTTCTCTGTCATAGGTCCTGATGGTGTCTGGTTTGCGGGCGAATATCAACTCCCGCGACAGGTGGAGAAACCGGGACTGTACCAAGCGGAGTCCGCCGCAGGCGGACGCAGACGGGACTGTCCCAGGTTTTCTCGCGGCCTGCGCGTGGCGAGGCGGTACTTCTTCAACAGCCCCGTTACCCCAGGTTATCGCGGGTCACGCGCCAGGTGTGCTATCGTTGCACGTAGGCATCTGCATCGTGGAGAACCCCACATGGGCCGTGCAACCGACTCGAAAGCACTCGCGGAATCGCTCCAACCCCTGCTGGTGGGTCCGGAGACGCACGCACCGCTTGAGGCCGACGGCGACGCGTTGCGCGACACAAAGGCCAACCGCGTGTACGGCCGCAACGAACACGGCTACTTCGATTTCACGACCGCCGCCGAACTGACGACCTTTGAAACCACGTCCGACGAGTATGCGCAAGACCAAGCCGAGCACAAGGATCGGTTCTACCGCGATTTCCTCGAACCTTGGCTCAAACGCGAAGAGGCGCAACGCGTCCTCGAAGTGGGCACCGGGCTGGGTATGGAGATCTCGTTCATGCTCGACCAAGGGATCGACGCCTATGGCGTGGACATCCCATGCGTGTCGCGGTTCTGGGCCGCGCGGGACAACGACCCCGCCCATTTCTTCGCATGCGACGGCGCGGCCATGCCCTTCCCCGACGGACATTTCGACGCTGTCTTCACGCTCGGCGTCATCGAACACATCGGCACCCGCGCCGGTCACTACACCTTGTCCGACGACTACCGCTCCGCGCGGCAAGCGTTTGCGTCCGAACTCTTGCGCGTCACCCGGCCCGGCGGCCGCATCCTGGTGACATGTCCCAACAAAGCCTTTCCCATCGACTTGGCCCATGAACCCACGGACGCCGCCACCCCGCCCGGCAAAGGCCGTATCCGCCGCGCCATCTACGACCGGACCGGAATGACGCTCCACCTGCCCTTCGGCACGTACCATCTGCTGTCCTACGGCGAGATGCGGCGGCTGTTCCGCGACGACAACGGCGCCCAATCCGTCCGTCCCCTGCCCCTCCGCGGCTACTTCACTTTCAACCGCTTCGGAGCGGGTCCTTTTGGCGCGTTGAAGAACGTGGTGGCCTCCTGCGTCAACAACCTGCCCACCCCCCTACTCGCCACGCCGCTCAACCCCTTCGTCATTGCCGAAATCCGCAGATAGCCGGCACCCATCTCGGGATTGCCCTGTGCGAACCGCAACCCAAAATTGACTCACACAGGGCACGTATTCTATACTATGCCGCTGATTGGCGGACTCAAACCCCGCCAATCGCCCAAAGCCGGGATAGCTCAGTTGGTTAGAGCGCTGGGTTGTGGACCCAGA
>JAAEQP010000703.1 GCA_024231375.1 bacterium
GCAGGGCGACATGAAGCTTTGCTCAGAATACAACCAGGCATTCATCGCTCAGCTTCAAGCCGTCTGCATCCAACATCTTGCGGCGCTTCATCCACGCCCTTGTGAGATATCCGGGCTAGAGTCGAGCCGCAACGGTGCAGGCTGGTCCCCCTGGCCCTCCGGTCACGTACCGGACACGAACGCAAACGGTCCGATCCGCCTCTTCCGCTCCACCACCACAAGTCCACTTTCCGTAACGGGATAGAGATGCTCGTCGGCTTGCCGGTTGTATCCGACCTCGGTGCCCTCGGCGATGTCCACGTACTTGTCCACGATCACCCGCCGGAGCCGCGCGTTTTTGCCCACCGTCACCCCGTTCATGAGGATGCATTCCTCGACCTCGGCCCCCTCGGCCACCGACACCAGCGGCGACAGCACCGACCGATGGACACGTCCGCCATTGATCACGCAGCCGGGACTCACCAGCGACTCGGTCACGCCGCCCCCGGTCGCGCCATTGCAGATCAATCGTGCTGGTGGCGACAACGGCGCTTTCGTGCGGATAGGCCAACGGTAGTCCGACAGGTCAAACGCCGGCGCCCCGCCCAGCAGGTCCATGTGGGCTTCCCAGTAGGCATCCAGCGTCCCCACATCCCGCCAGTACTCCGCGCCCGTCGCCTCGTGGCCGCCGAAATGATACGCGTACACCCCGCCCCCCTCCACCAAACGCGGAATGATGTCCTTGCCGAAGTCGTGCGACGTCATCCGGTCGGCATCGTCCTGGCACGCCCGTTTCAGCATCTCCATGTCGAACACATAGATGCCCATGGACACGAACGCCGCGAAGGGATTGCCCGGCAACGGCTTTGGATGGCTGGGTTTCTCCTCGAACCCAAGAACCTGTCCATTCTCGTCCACCTCCAGCACCCCGAACCGTTCCGCCTCGATCAGCGGCGTTTCGATCACGCCAATGGTCATTGCCGCCTCGCGTTCGCGATGGAACTCCACCATGGCCGCGTAGTCCATCCGGTACACATGATCGCCCGCCAGCACCAGCACTTCCCCGGGATGCTCGGGCTCGATGGCGTACAGGTTTTGGTAAATCGCGTCCGCCGTCCCCTGGTACCAATGGTCCCCGATGCGTTTCTGCGCGGGAATCACCTCGATGAACTCGCCCAGCTCCGGATGCACCACGTCCCATGCCGCCCGCACATGCCGCGTCAGCGACAGCGACTTGTACTGGACCAACACCATGATCCTGTGGATGTGCGAGTTCGTGCAGTTCGACAGGGTGAAGTCGATGAGCCGATAGATTCCGCCGAAAGGCACGCCCGGCTTGGCCCGGTGTCGTGTCAGCGGAAACAGCCGTTCGCCCACGCCACCCGCCAGCACCACCGCCAGGACATCGCTCATGTCCCTCGTATCACGCATGCTCTCCGAGTTCCTCCACACCGACGAACGCCCGGCACGGCGCCCCGTCCGCGCCTTCGAGCGGCAACGGCAACACCGTGAACCGATGCAACCCCGCGGCCACATCTTTCAGGCGCAGCCCTTCTACCACCAGCACGTTGTTGCGCAGCAGCGTGTGATGCGTCGGTTGCCCCGCCTGCTTGTACGGCGCCACCGACAGGTAGTCGACTCCTACCAGATGGACCCCCGCATCCACCAACGCCTGCGCCGTCTCCGCGCCGATCCCAACGTAGTCCTCGCGGAACGCCCCGTCCATCGGCTGCTCGCTGTTGCGCGTCTTGAACAGGACGCGGGGGGGGAGGGGGGCGGTTCCGAGATGTTCGGGTTCGATGATACCGACGTCAGGCAGATCGATGAGCTGCGCATGGCCGAAGAAGATGGCCGGGTCGACCTCGTCCAACCGTTTCCCGTCCTCTTCGAAATGCCACGGCGCGTCCACATGGGTGCCCGTGTGAGTCGCCAGGGAAAGGTGAGACGTATTCGACCCCGCGCCCTCCGCCACACGCGTCTTGGCGGTCAGCTCAAACGGAGGATCGCCCGGCCAAACAACCATGCCGTTGTGCATGGGGATGCTCACATCTTTCCACCGGACACCCATCCGAGCCTCCCTGCCGTCGCCGGGCGCACCGCGCCGCCGCGCGGCAATGCGAACGCCAACACGCCTGAGGCTGCGCGCGCACCATCCAGTATGCCAGAGAATCGGCTGAATGTCACCGGAAATGGACCTGCAGGAGATGCCATCTTCGCCGACCGCCTCCTCGCACCTACTCCGCTTTCGCGGGCTCGGGTCCGTAGGCGTTGTCGTGAACGTTTGTCCTGGCGGAGGCGCGCACAGCCTTGTCGGGACTCGGGTGCTTGGGGAACCAGTTGTGGTGGACCTCGCAGGTCTCCTGGGGAACCCCGCGAATCACGACCGGCGTGCGAGGGGCTCGGAAGGTGTTGTTGTAGATCTCGATCGACGTGCCCGCGATGTCGGTGCCGTCCTTGCGGTCACGGCCACCATGCATGTCGAAACAATGGCTGAGCGATTCGCCCAGTTCAATGTTGTGCCGCGCGACGTACTCGCACCCGGGCGATCCCGTCCCTGCGATGGAATGGCGGTTCCAGTTGAACCGGTTGAACTCGACCACGGACGACGCCGCGCCATGGGATATGCCATATCCCAGCCCGTTGTA
>JAAEQP010000704.1 GCA_024231375.1 bacterium
ATTTGCTGGATCATCCCCTGGATGCTCCCGCCTTCCTCGAGTTCGGGGATGGCCCGCACCGAATACGACTCCGGCGGCATCCCCGTTTCCCGAACCAGCACACGGCCCCGGATGATCGACGTCGGCTCGAGCACGATGTCCGTGGGCTCCTGAAGGCGCACATTGGACACGTTCTTGGTCGCGTACCCCTCCGCGGAACACGTCAGCATGTAGAACCCCGCGTCGACTCCAACGAACACGTAGTTGCCCTGCGCATCCGTCGTCGTCTCACGCCCTTCCGCCGTCATCGAAGCCGCACTCCCGCCGAACAGCGTAACGTGCGCCCCCTCGATGGGATTGTCCCACGGGTCCATCACCATTCCGTAGATGGCGTAGTCGCCCGTCTCCACCGGGATGAGCACGATCTCCACATGGTGAATGTCGCTGTAGCCGTCCGGGTGAATCGGCCGGCCCCGCGCTGCGAATTTGAACCCGTCCTTCTGCGCAAGCACCTGGTAGTCGCCCGCCGGCAAGTCGTGGATGACAAAGCTACCATCTTCTTCGGATCGCACTTCCCGGAAAGCGGGCGGCATATCCAGCGGCTTGAAGAACTTCGAGATCGACGGAATGCAGAACGTGTCTGCCCGCGGCACTCCGCCGCCCTCGGAACTCACCACCCGGCCATACACGTCCGTGCCCGAAAGCACGTAGAGGTCCACGCGCACACTCCGCGCCCGATCCGTCAGGATGAACGGGTCGCTCAGCTGCGGCGCCCAGTCCTCCGACAACGCATAGACCCGCCATTCCTGGTTCAGGGGTACCCCCATCAGTTCGTAGAATCCGTCGTCGTTCGACTTGTCGTGGACGGGCGGCGCCTGTTTGGTCACCGCGCTTAGGGCTTGGTTCACGATGCTCTGGTCGCTGCACAGCAATACCTCGCTGCCCCGCACCGGATCCCGCTTGTCTCCCAGCACATACCCCCACACGAGCCCCGCGGCCTCCACCACAAAATCGATACCGGTCACGCGCTCCGTCGGCGTGTGAACCGTGACCTTCCGCGTGGGAATCCCGCCCGTCAGTTCGTACGGCGCATCCCGCAAGTTCAGCATGACCTCGTACTCGCCCGGCACCAACCCCTGAATCGTGTAGTCCCCGTTCCGATCCGTCCGTACCGGATACTGCCAATGTTCCTTGGTCTGCGTCTCGACCACGATCCCTTCCGCTCCCGCCCGGCTGCTTGACTCCATCACCCGGCCCGAAATCG
>JAAEQP010000705.1 GCA_024231375.1 bacterium
ATTTGCTGGATAAGCCAAGCCATCGCCGAGGACGAAGAACCCCGGGGGCATTCCCGTGAACGCGAGTTCTGGGTCCTCAGTGCGACGCAGTCAGGGGCCATTCAGCGGCGATTACGGCTAGACGGGAAGGGTGCGGAACAGACCTAGGATGTAGCGAATGATCTGGACGATGATGCCCCAGATACCTTCGAAGTACGGGTCTATGGCCTTGATGGGGCGTCTTGTCGCGTCAGAACGAGTCGGTACCATGGTTCTATCTCCTTGGTCGTTGCCTCGTGGATCCATTCTGTCACGCGGGCGCCATGCCGTCAAGAGGACTTAACGCCAGGTTCAATCGACCGTGCGCTTGAGGAGACAGCGTCCCCGGTGAGGAAGCCGCGGGTGGGGTCTGAACTTGACGGTTTGGACGATGCGAAATCCCACTCGTTGGTAGAACGCGATGGCATCTTCCCGATCCTCCCATGTGAACAAGCAGAGGGAGTCGAGACCACTCGCACGGGCCGCGGAGCAGGCCTGGCACATGAGCCGCCGCCCGATACCGTGCCCTTGATAGGGCGGGAACACGGCCACGTTGGCGATGAGGAGACTGTTCGTGGGCACGGGCGTTTGCCTGCACCGGGCGACCAAGCGTATGCGTCTGGCGAACCACCGGAGCATGGCGACCGGACCCAAGCCAACGGGACCTTTCATGGCCGCCACGACGTGGTTGTCGAGAGTGCTCATTTCAGAGGAGGGGATGGCGTTGAAGCCGCCTAGGACGCGTTCCCCGTCGATGGCCAGCGTGAAATGGCGAAACGAGTATGGGGTGTTGTCCGTGCGGCAAAGGGCAGTGACGGTATCGCGGACGCTCAGAGCTGGCGCTAGACCGTCCAGCAGAAAGGCGAAGGTATCTTCGTCGGCGGTAAGGCAGATCTCGGCTAGATCCGAGGCATCCTCCGGTTGCGCGCGTCTGAATTGCACGTCCATAGCTCTCTACCAAGGTCCAGTTCATCCGGCAAACGGAATTGGCGGGTGCGTGAATGTGGGCTGCACCTCTCAATTGTGATGATGACTATCGCTGGGTGGCATTTGACCAGAATGACCGGAGGGACTTCAACGGTTGTGGGCGCGCTGGAATGGACAGGGACGAGGGAAACGGTACGCCGGTTGATCGGTCGTTGGCGGGGAATGTAGACTAGGCGCGCCGGAGAGTGTCTACGGAAACCCCTGCCCTACGGAGATCGGTCACATTGAAACCGTTGCGAGTCTTTCTAGTTAGACTCGGTGTACGCGATAATTCGCAGCCGCACGTGAGTCCACCCCTTGGATTGCTCTATCTCGCGGCGTATGTGCGCGAGAAGTTCAATCTTGAGATCCGTCTGGTGGACCAACGGCTCGAGAACTGTAGCATCGACGAGTTGGCGCGCCAGGTTGTTGAATTCGAGCCGGATATCCTCGGTATTGGGTCGGTGTCGGCGGCAGGCGTGCTGATCCCGGAACTGACGGAGAAGGTGCGTTCGGCGTGTCCGGATACGCTTATCGCGCTTGGAGGCCCTCATGCGTCGGCCAGCAAAGAGGCGGCCCTGACAGGCAACGACGCGGACCTGGTGGTGGTCGGGGAAGGTGAACTGACCTTTGAACGAATCATTGAAACCTACCTAGACAACAGAGATTACAGCGAGATTCCGGGCCTAGTCCGACGCGAGTCGGAGGGGGAAGCGGTTACGAATCCTGGCGTCGTGCCGTTTGTAGCGGATCTGGACAGCTTGCCCATGCCGGCCTACGACCTGATTGACGTGCGGCGATACTGGCTGCTCCATTCGTTCGTGTTGGTACCCCGGCGCAAGTACATCTCGCTCATGAGCAGCCGGGGATGCCCGTTCCTCTGCAACTACTGCCACAAGATCTTCGGTAAACGGTTTCGGGGGCATTCGCCCGAACGGTTAGTGGATGAACTGGAGTACTTCGTGGGCAAGTATGGCGCCCGCGACGTGGAACTGCTGGACGACGTCTTCAACTACGATTACGACCGGGCGTTGGAAGTGTGCGAACTGATAGGGAAGCGGGATCTGAAGATCAAGATGGCGTTCCCGAACGGTCTGCGCACGGACACGCTCGACGAAGAATTGATTGACGCCATGGTCGACGTGGGGTTCTACTACGCGAGTTTCGCGTTGGAATCAGGATCGCCGCGCGTGCAGAAGCACATGGGAAAACGCCTGGACATCGATGCGTTTCTCAAGAACGTGGAATACGCCACGAATCACGGGGTCTTCGGCAACGGATTCGCCATGCTGGGGTTCCCGACCGAAACCGAGGCCGAGATGCGGGAGACGGTGGACGTGATGTGCGGTTCGCGGGTCCATACTGGGCAGTTCTTCACGGTGACGCCGTTCCCGGGCAGTGAACTCTACGACGAAGTCGCGCGGACCATGCCGGAGCGGCTGGAGGCGCTCGACCTATCGCATTCGACCTTCGGTAGAATGAAGGTGAACCTGTCTGACGCGCCCGATGAGGTGCTGTTCGCATGCCAGCGCGAGGCGAACCGCCGGCTGTACCTCAACCCCAATCGGGTCCTTCGTCTACTGCGCGACCATCCCAAGCCGTGGAGCTTTCCGTTGTACGTGCCGATGTTCCTTGAGAAAGTCACGAAGGGGCTCTTTGGCTGACCCGGCCCGTGGCAAGCGCGCGGTTTGGGAAGTGCATAGCGCGAAACGGGGGACAGTGGGGCTGTTGAAAAGGTCTCGGCTCTGGCGCTTAGTTCGCGATAAGCGGGGGACAGCCACCCATTGTTGCCCTAAGAAGCGCAATAATGGGACGCAAGAGCTTGGCAGTCCCCGTTTGTCGCTTCTGTTCCGGTGGGCATGTGACTTTTTCAACGGCTCCACAGCCCCGTCTCGCTTCGCTCGCTTGGTACAGTCCCCGGTTTCGCTTGCAAACCTTACCGTCGAGGCGTTACAAGAACAGCATGCATTTCAGTGGTATCATGAACGATTCACCCGAAGCCGCCTCTACAGAGCGGGTGGTGTTCCGTGAATTCGCGGTTCACGCCGCTATCCTCGTGGTCATTCTGGCCATTCTGTTCCCGGCCACCTTCCTGCGGGGCGAACTGATCAGCCCGGAAGGGCACTTCTTCAAGGATGACCCGTGGCGCCGGCACATGCCGGACGGCGCCGAGATTCCGGCGAACGACCAGACCTTTGAGTTCGTGTCGGGCTGGAATCCTTTCTACGTTTTCGGACGACGGGCCATGGACGAGGGCCAATGGCCGTTGTGGAATCCGTATTACCTCATGGGAATCCCCCTTCTCGGGAATTTCCAATCGGCTTTCTTCTATCCGCCGCGCATGGCCCATGCCCTCTTCGAGAACCATGTCGGCACAACGATCCTCATGCTGATTCGTCTGTGGATGTGCGGGTTTGTCGCCTACGTGTGCGGGCGACTGCTGGGATTGGCGCGAGGCCCGTCGCGGTTCTGGTCGCTTGGGTGGATGCTATGCGGCTATGTGATGCACTGGGCCATGTGGACCATCCCCGACGTGGCTGCCTGGTTTCCCGTCCTCTTCGTGGGGATCGAGTTGGTCCTGTCAGGACGCTACCGGCGGGGCTTCTTCACGACGCTCGTCGGAGGCGTTCTCGTGATCATTGCGGGTCACCCCGAGAGCGCTTTCGGGTTCTGTCTTGGCCTGGGCGCCTACTTCCTGCTACGGCTGGTTGCCGATCGGTCGTCCATGAAGCATATCTTTGTCTCGGTGGTCGTGCTGTCGATCGCATGGGCTGTGGTCCTCCTTGTTTGCTGCGCTCAGATTCTGCCGTTCCTGGAGTTTTTGGTCCGTAGCCATACCTTCGCCTACCGATCGGAAGGGGGCAACGTCGAGCGTTTCGTACCCATCTTCCCGGGGTTGGCCACTGTGGCGTTCTGGGTACCGCGCTTCTTTGGCGCATCGCCCGACTCCAACCTGTGGCTCCTGACGCGGGAAAGCCCCTACAATCTGGGACAGACCGTTCCGTTGAACTCGAATTTCATCGGTCTGGTGTATCCCGGTATAGCGGTGTGGCTGGGTCTGGGACTGCTCGTCGCTTGTGTGCGCACCGATTCCCTCGCGCGGCGACGGTTGCTGTGCATGGCGGTCCCCGCGGTGATCGGGGTCATCCTGGCACTGAATCTCCCCGCCACGGCCTTCGTTGACCGCTTGCCTCTCGTCAACAGCATGCATCGCCTGTACCACCTGTGCTTCTTTCTTTTCGCAGTACCGTTCCTTGGCGCGTTGGGACTTGACCGCTGGCTCCGCGGCAGAGAACCGCGACGCGCGCTGAAATGGCCCCTGATCATCGTTGGCGTGATGGCGGCCCATGTGTCCGTTCTTCTTCTCTTCTACTGGCCAACGATCTCCTTTGAGGGCGTGCATGTCTATGTTTTGACGCAAGTCGGCTTGGCCGCACTTTTCACTGGCGCCGGTCTTGCAGCTCTTCTCATGCATATCCGCCGGCCCCGCGCTCGATTGACGGCCGGACTGTTGACGGTTCTGCTCGCTCTGGACCTCTTGGTTGCTGCGCGGGGGGTGAATTCTACTGCGCCCAGGGAGCACTTGGATGTGCGGACCGACCTCATGGACTACATGGCGTCGCTGGGGCCGGGTAGCCGTTTCGATGTGGCGCTGGCGAACATTATGCTCGGGCCTCAGGCCAAACAGGGCATCCAGATCGCGGGCACATACGATGCGCTGGCCCCCGAGCGCTATTCGCGATTCTTGTACACATGCTACGCCGAGAACTGGGATAGCATCGGACCGGCATCGTCCGTCACGCACTACGTGGTGCGCGAGGGCGCCATGGGCGACGGCAATGACGAGTTGCGGCTTGAAGCGCGACTCGAGGGGTTCGACATCGTTCGCATTGCCAACGCTCTCCCGAGAGTGCGCCTGGTGCCGCGTTTGGAAGTGCTCCCGAACCGAGAAGCCTTGTTCGAGCGCCTCTGCGATCCATCGATCAACCCCGCGGAGATCGCTGTGACGAGTGAACCCCCTGCCGAGATCCCCTCCCTCACCAGCGAGGGCTCGCCCGGCAGTGCGTCCATTGCGCGACACACGCCCTGCGAGGTGGACGTGGATGTTCAGGCCGAGGGGAATGCGGTTCTGGTGTTTGCGGACGAATACTACCCTGGGTGGAAGGTCTACGTGAACGATGAACCCGCCGAGCTGTTCCCGGTATACTACGCGTTCCGTGGGGTATGTGTCGGGAAAGGGAACCACCGCGTCCGTTTCTCGTATGAACCGGCGAGTTTCCGGGTGGGAATGACGGTTTCAACAGGGACACTGTTTGTCGGCGCCCTTGCAGCCGCGGTTGTATTGATGCGGCGGAAGAGCCGTCTAGCCACTTGACGATCGGGAGTTGGGGAAGCCATGGGCCGTGAACACAGAAGGGTGACGGTTCGTGAGTGCCTGATTCAGTGCGTTATCCTGGCGGCGCTGCTGATGGTCCTCTTCCCCGGCGTGTGTTTCAAGCAGGAACTGGCCGTGCCCGGCACCCTGCTGTATGAGTGGGCGCCTTGGAGTGAGCACGCGCCCAGCGAGTACGCTCCCGCGACAAACGACTCCACCATCGAGATACTCACTGTGTTCGCGCTGTGGTATTCGCTGACCCGGGAAGCAATCGAGGCGGGAGAGTGGCCGCTCTGGAATCCCTGGGAATTCGGGGGGCTGCCTCTGCTCGCCAATTACCAGAGCGCGATCCTCTATCCAATCCACCTACTTCACACGTGGTTCGACACGTACGCCGCCATGAGCATCTATGTACTGATGAAGGCCATGCTATGCGGATTCAGTGCCTATGTCTGCGCACGGGTGATGGGGCTCGGCCGTCCGGCCTCTCGTCTGGTGTCCGTGGCGTGGATGTTGTGCGGGTTCAACATCGTGTGGCTCTACTGGCCGCTGCCCGACGTCAATGCATGGCTTCCGATAGTGCTGATCGGCGCTGAGTGGATCCTGGCCGGTCGATCACGCAGAGGATTCTTCGCATTGTCGTTCGGCGCCGTGCTCATGTTGCTGGCGGGCCACCCGGAAACGGCGTTCGTGAACGGGTGCGGGGTCGGTCTCTACTTCGTCGTGAGGCTCATCCTGGACCGACGTCCGGCTTCCCATGGGGTTCGGGCCGTAGGGTTGGCCCTCGGCGCGTGGGCGATAGCGCTGCTCGTGTGCGCCGCCCAGATCTTGCCCTTGGCCGAGTACATCGCGCACAGCCACACCGAGGGATTCCGTGCCGTCAGCGAGAAGGACCGCTTCTTCGTTACCTACGGCGGGCTTGTGGCTATGTGGGTGCCACGTTTCTTCGGATGCACGTCGGAAGCGAACTTCTGGGGCGACATGTGGGGGGATCTGAACTCCACGTTCCAGAATCTCACGTATGTGGGCATCCCCGTACTCGCGTGTGCCGCACTCACGTGTGCATCGGGCAAGTGGGCGCCACAGCGTAGACGACAGGCCATCGCGCTTGCGGTTGCAGGGGGTTTTCTGTTCCTTCTGGCCTGCAACTCTCCTGCCGTTTCCCCCCTGAACCGCCTGCCTGTGATACGCGCCATGCGTGGCGTCTACTACATGGGGTTCGTCGCGTTTGCTCTCGCCATGATTGCGGGAATCGGGCTTGAACACTGGTGGTCGAGACGGCGAAGCCTTCGGGCGCTCTTGCTTCCATTGCTGGTCCTCGCGCTTCCCACAGCGGGCGTGTTCGTTCTGTACCGTGTCTATGGTCCCACTCTCGAGGCCGAGGGCCTCGCGGACTACGCCCAGTACCAGATTGTGGCCGCTGCCGTGGTCGCCGTGGCGACGCTAATAATGCTCGTCCAGGCTATGGGATCCGCTCGCCCGAAGTTGTGGATCTCGTTGATGGCATGCCTACTCGCTGCGGACTTGATCCATGCGGCGCGGGACATTCATCCGACGTGCCGGCGATCGGACATGTTTGTCGATACCGATCTGACCCGCTTTCTTCAGGAACGCGAAGGGACGATACGCGTAGAGGTCAATCCCTCCCAGATACGGACAGGCATTCTTCCAAGCTATCGGATCGAGGAACAATGGGGATACGACGGAATCTATCCGAGACGGATCCTGGAGTTCTACGGGCTTGCGGGAACGGGCAACTGGGCGAACGTGGGCCGACTTGCCAGCGTAACCCACTACGTCTTCCCCGAAGGAGGCGGCCCTCCTTTGGACGACAAATGGGAGTTCGTGCAGACGTTGGACGGCCTTGACCTCTACGAGGACAAGACGGCCTTCCCGCGAGCCTTCCTGGTGAACGCGTTGACCTGCCTGGAAAGTGAGGAGGCTGTACTGCGCGCAATGTCCGATCCCGAGTTCGACCCGATGGTCGCGGCGTTGACGGACCGCCCGGGCGTGTCGGTTGCCGCGAGCGACCGTGTGCCGAGTAGGGAGCAGAGTGCCGAAATCCTGGAACGCTCGTCCGGACGCACGCAGGTGAGTGTGTCGACAACCTCGGAAGCCGTTCTTGTGTTGACCGACGCATGGTACCCAGGCTGGAAAGCGACGATAGATGGGGAAGCGGCCGAGATCTTGCCCGTTTACCATGCATTCAGGGGCGTCATCGTACCGCCGGGCGAGAGTGTCGTGGCATTCCGCTACGATCCTATGTCGTTCAAGGTCGGTCTGGGCGTTTCCTTCGTGGCGATGAGCGGGGGGATCGCCTTGGCTCTGGCTATGCTGCTGAGAGCACGGCGGGCGCGTCATGGCTAACCGGGGGGGACATATTCGGTCCTCGGCGCGGCCGACGGGCGTTACGAAACGTGAAGTCGCGATCCACACCCTGATTCTCCTGGCGATCCTGGTCGTACTCTACCCAGGTGTGTTCCTGAAGGGCGAGGTGGCGGTCCCCGGCTCGCTCATCTACCAGTATGCGCCGTGGTCCCATCACGTGCCCGAGGACACAGAGATCGCCGAGAACAAGCCTTCAGAAGAGGTGCTGCTTCAGTTCACGCTGTGGTATTCGCTGACGCGGCAGGCGATTCGGGAAGGCGAGTGGCCCCTCTGGCATCATCTCGAGTTCACGGGGATGCCGCTCCTTGCCAACTACCAGAGCGCCGTGTTCTACCCGACTCACGTGCTCCACGCCGTGATCGATGTCTTCACAGCGATGACGGTATACGCGGTCCTGAAGCTGTGGTTGTGCGGGTTCACGGCCTACTTGTGCGCGCGCGTCATGGGGCTCGGGCGAAACGGGGCGCGGTTCGCTTCAATCGCGTGGATGTGCAGTGGCTTCAACCTGACATGGTGCTACTGGCCGGAGGCCGATGTGAGTGCTTGGCCGCCCGTCATTCTCATGGGTGTCGAACTGCTTCTCCAGAAGCGTTACCGTCGCGGATATGCCGCCATGGCGCTGGGCGGCACCCTTCTTCTTCTAGGGGGCCATCCTGAATCGGCGTTCGTCGCGGCTCTCGGCATCGGGTTGTATATGGCTATCCGATTGGGACTGGACCGGCGAAGGGGGGGCGACTTGTGGCGACCGCCAGCGTATGCCGCCGCGGCCTGGGCGTCTGCCCTTCTCGTGGCATCGGTTCAATTGATACCGTTTGTCGATTACCTGACGCAAATCCATCATCGCGTGGGGGAGGGGGGCCTGAAGCCGTTCCTCACGCCCCAAGCACTCGCGGTATTCCTGGTGCCTCGTTTCATGGGGTCCAGTGCAGACGGTGCCTATTGGGGGCCTCACGACAATTCAAACTACGTTTCCCTTGTCTACGGAGGAATCGTGACTTGGGTTGCTGTGTCGCTCCTCCTATCGCGTGGTCATTCGCGCCAGCGACTCACTCAGATGGCCGGCCTTGCCGCGCCCGCCTTTGTATTTGGGTTGATGGCCTTCGACGTGTCGATTGTCCGGCCGCTGCAGTCCATCCCACCATTCAACGCTATGTGGGGAATCTGGTTCATCACGTTTCCGATGCTGGCTCTGGCGATCCTCGGAGGGTGCGGTGTCGATCATTGGTTCAGCCGCGATCGCCACTGTCGTGACCTGATTGCGCCTCTCTTGTTTGCAGGATGCGCGGGGGGACTACTTCTTTGGGTGTATTCCCTCCAGAAGGGGATCCTCGTTCTTGAGGGGAATGGGGGATACGTTCGCATCCAGTTGATGACGGCCGGCGTTCTTGCACTGTCCGCGTTGGTGATCGCGGCATTCGCCATGAGCGGGCACTCGCGCAAGACGGCCGCGGTTCTTGCCTGTGGCTTGCTTGCCGTCGATCTCGTTATGTTCGGCCAGGATCTTCTGCCCACGGACCGCCCCGACACGCTGTTTCCCGACACGGAACTGACCCGTCTGTTGGCGACCGAGTCGCCGCCGTATCGCGTGAGCGTGATGTCGACTCCCATTCATCCCGGCATCATGCCAAACTACGGAATCGCACAACTCTGGGGTCATGATGGCATGCATCCTGGTCGCGTCATCGATCTTCTGGGCCTAGCGGAACGCGGGTGCTGGCAAGCCGCCGAGCCGCTGTGCGCGGTCCGTCATTATCTCTTCCCTGAAGGGACGTTCAGACCGGAGGAAGGCCAGTTCCGACTCGCAGAGACGCTCGAAGGGATTGACGTCTTCATCAATGATCGCGCTCTTCCTCCGGCTTTCCTGACCGGCGCCGTCCGAGCGTTGGAATCAAAGGAAGCACTGTTCGACGCCATGTGCGACCCCTCCTTCGATCCGAAGGAGGCGGCTTTGACAGATGCCCCACCAGCAGAGACACTCCCATCCTTCGTTGGGCATGAAACCGGGCGCGTTGAATGCTTCGGTCGCCGCACGAACTTCGTGGGGCTCGAGGTGCGTGCCGAGAGACGATCCGTTCTGGTTCTCGCTGACACCTACTTCAACGGATGGCGCGCTGCCGTGGATGGAGAGCCTGTGGAGGTGTTCCCGGTCTTCCACGCATTCCGTGGTATTCTTGTGCCGCCGGGACACTACGAAGTCGTGTTCTCGTATCGTCCGATGTCTTTCACCATGGGACTGTGGATCTCGGTGGCGGGGATGGTGCTCAGTTGCCTGTATTCCCTGCGACGACTTCGCGATCGTGGCAAATGAAGAGCGATACAAGAAGAATCTCGAAACTCAGCGCCTCTGAGCTTGTAGGACAG
>JAAEQP010000706.1 GCA_024231375.1 bacterium
GGTACTGGCGGAGAGCGCCGGCAACATCCGCATAGCGACCGGCCAAGCCACGCGCGACTTGCAGTACGGCACGCTGCACGGCCCATTGCTTGCCGTCGAGAACAGCGCTGAACTGCGCTTCAGGCTGAGCGGCCTCCTTCATTTCGTTCGTGAAGTCCGAGTTGTCGAACAGGCAACAACGGCGGAAGCAGCTAAGGTCCGCGAGGACCTGAATGTCGTGATAGAGGAGCTCTGGCGCAAAGGACACCCGTTCCTCAACGACACGACACTGGTCTATAGCATCGGTCCTTCGGAGTCGCTCCTGACCAACACGCTGCGTGCGCTCCCACTGCTCAAGCAGCCGTTGCGTGACCAGGTCGCGGCCGGGCTCAAGACTCAGGCCCGGAAGCACCTGTTCTACACAGAAGGCACGCCGCTTCTCAGCATCACGAACCCGCACACAGGATTGCGCGTGGGCTTCAGGCCGCACTACCGCTGTGGCACAGACTCGGCCTGCTGGGAAGCGCTCCATGTCTACGTGGCTTGGCGCTATGCCCACGAGTTCGATGACTACGCGTTTGTAAAGGAACACTACGAGACACTGAAGCTGTTGTACAACGCATCACGCAACACACACGACTGGCAGATCTGCGCGACCTGGGACACCTTCGGCGGCAGGCGCGTCGGCAACGGCCTGCAGGAAACAAACATCATCCATGGCGGCGCGGTCTGCATGGCACGCCTGGCAGAAAAGTTCGGGGATCCGCAGATGTTCGCGTGGGCGTCCTACCATGCCGCCATTCAGGTGATCGGCATGCAGGCCCAGCTCGCGTCCAGCGAATTCCGGCGCGCCTACCGCCCGTGGAGTTCCGGACACTCACACTGCCGACGCTACGAAGACCAGGAAACGTTGCTGCCGCGGTACCACGCGGAACAGAACGCCTACGCCGGGTTCTCCTA
>JAAEQP010000707.1 GCA_024231375.1 bacterium
AGCCGAGCCTGGTCCCCTTCTTGCCGCGGTTGCCCGAAGGCAAGCGCGAAGGATTCCGAGAAACCGTTGTGGCGCGCATGACCGAAAGGACTCGACAGAGGGACAACACCTACTTCGAAACGTTCCAACGCATCAACGTGTTCGCCCGGAAATGACGGAAGTGGCGCAGCCTGTCTAGAAACCCGGCCGAAAGGCCGGTTTCTCAGAGGCGCGGCGATGTCGGGCCGCGCCCCTAGGCTGTGCTCTTTGGTGGTCCGGGCATCTGGCGGCGCCCTGCACAGGCTAGACAGCCTGCGCCACTGCGGGCAGCCTCAGCGCGAACAGTGGACAACGAAGCAACGAGGAGCGAACAACGAATGGCGAAACGCTGCGAATGGGCGCAAGCCGAACTGATGCAACCCTACCACGACGAGGAGTGGGGCGTGCCCGTCCATGACGACCGCCTCCTGTTCGAGTTTCTCATTATCGAAGGCGCGCAGGCCGGGTTGAGTTGGTCAACCATACTCAAGAAACGGGAAGGCTATCGAACGGCATTCGCGAGGTTTGACCCGGTGAAGGTCGCCCGGTTCACGGCCAAGGACGAGGCGCGTCTGAGGGAAGACGCCAGCATTGTCCGCAATCGGCTGAAGATTGCGGCAGCCGTCACGAACGCGAAGGCGTTCTTGACTGTACAACGGGAGTTCGGTACCTTTGAGGTGTATATCTGGCGCTTTGTGGGCGGGACTCCCATTGTGAATTCATGGAAATCGTTGCGGGAAATCCCTGCAACGACGGCGATTTCGGACGCCGTGAGCAAGGATCTGAAGAAGCGCGGGTTCAAATTTGTCGGGTCGACCATTTGTTATGCATTCATGCAGGCCGTGGGTATGGTGAACGATCACACGGTCGACTGTTTTCGATATCGGGAATTGGCGGGACCGCGGGGCGCGTCCCGTAGAAAGACGAGGAAGTGAAATGGCCAAGAACATCTACGAAAAGATTTGGGAAGCGCATGCGGTACATGAGGAGGCCGGGAAGGACACGGTCCTCTACATCGACCGGCACTACGTCCACGAGGTGACGTCACCGCAGGCGTTTGAAGGGTTGCGCCTGGCGGGCCGCAAAGCGCGGCGTCCGGAACTGACCTTCGCCACGATGGACCACAACATTCCGACGACGGACCGGTCGGTGCCGATTGCGGACGTGCTGTCGAAAAAGCAGGTCGAGACGCTGACGGCCAACTGCGACGAGTTCGGTGTGACGTGCTTCGGCATGGACGACCCGCGCAACGGCATCGTCCACGTCATCGGGCCGGAACTGGGCCTGACGCAACCGGGCATGACGATTGTCTGTGGTGATTCGCACACGGCCACCCACGGCGCCTTCGGCGCACTGGCCTTCGGCATCGGCACCAGCGAGGTCGAGCACGTCCTGGCCACGCAGACGCTGCTGCAGCGAGAATCGAAGACCATGGAAGTCCGCGTCAACGGCGCCCTGCCCACCGGCGTCACGGCGAAGGACATCATCCTGGCCGTCATCGGCAAGATCGGTACCGCCGGCGGAACCGGCTACGTCATCGAGTTCACGGGCGAGGCCATCCGCGGCCTCACCATGGAAGGCCGCATGACGGTGTCGAACATGACCATCGAAGCC
>JAAEQP010000708.1 GCA_024231375.1 bacterium
CTCAACCGCTTCGAATGCTATTTCCTGAACACCCTGGCCGACGCGGCCGCCCACGTCCAGCGCGTAGCGCATCCGAATTTCAAGACCATGTACGACACGTTCCACGGCAACATCGAAGAGAAAGACCCCGTAGGCTGCATCGCCGATCACGGCGACGCGCTCGGCCACTTCCACGTGTCCGCTACCGACCGAGGCACCCCCGGTCGCGGCCACGTGCCCTGGGCCGAAACCTTCCAAACGCTGCGCAAGAGCGGCTACGACGGCTGGCTCACCATCGAAGCCTTTGGCCGTTCCATGCCCGACCTCGCCGCGACGACCTGCGTCTGGCGCGACCTCTCCCGTAGCCCCGAAGAAGTCTACACCCAAGGATACGAGTTGATTTCGCAGGGTTGGGACGCGGCGGGGTAAGGAGAGAGCTACCCCTACTCCCCCGACAGCACCTCGCCGGTGACGAGGACATCGCCGACGTACCAGGTGGTGCCGTCGTAGCGTTTGGGGTCGTCCATGATCTTTCCGCGTTGGGCGAGGGCAGCCACCTTATCGGGTTGTGTGGCGTCAATCTCGAATCGGACCGTGTGTTCGGTGTCTTCGAGACCGGCGGCGCCGATGAGGTAGTACACGCGGTGATC
>JAAEQP010000709.1 GCA_024231375.1 bacterium
GGGCTACTCCCTATAGGCTTCGACCTCGGTAATCCAGGTGTGCTTCTGGTCCGGACGGTTCTTGCGCACCTCAAGCCGCAGCCGGTCCGTTGTGACGCTCGGGAATTCGATGGTCACTTCAGGCTCAGTCGCGCCTGTCACGGACGCGAGTTCTTTCCAACCTTCGCCAACGGGAACCAGGACAGCCACGTCCTCGACAGAGTTCGTGAAGGCCACGAGACGTCCGACGGTCACTGGTTCGGGCCACACAATCTCCAGCCAATCCGGAAGCGCGTTGGCGGTCTTGTCACGCCACCCCATTCCTTCACGCATGCCATCGACAAGACGCTCGGGTGTGGAGCCGTAGGTGGATTTCGAGGAAACGGCAATGGTGGTGCCGTTGTCCTCAAAGGCCAGGTTGTCGGGCCGCTTGCGCGCAGCGTCGAGCTTGTCGACCTCGGCCTTTGCGGCCGCAACGGTCTGGCGCTGGGCCGTATCCGCGTCGCAGGTGTAGATGTGGGTGCCGTACATGTCGAAGCGGTCGGTGACCACGCCACCCGCGCCCACGGCAACCGTGCGGTCCTCGGAAACGACGTGGAACTGGTCCAGGTTCTGAGGCAATCCGGGGCAGGTGAGTCTCACATCCTGGGGTCCGGTGGCGGTGTTGGTCACGAACAGGTAGACGTGGTCGTTGGCATTGCGCACCGACGCTTGGATGTGTTCGGGCAACGGCGCATCGACCTCCACATCATCGCCGGTGTCGGGGGCAAGGATAACGTCCTTCAAGTCGGCCACTTCCTTCGCAAGGAACGGCATGCCGACCTGGACACCCATGTAATTGAGGCTGTGCTCCCACGTGTAATAGAGGAAGCCCTTCGTCTCCTCGATGACCGCCTGATAGGTCATGTTGCGCAACTCGTCGAACGTGGGCGCCCGGTTGTTTTCGCGTCCGTAGTCGCCGTAGTTGAATGCCTGCGGCGTGATCCACAAGGCCCTCCTGCCCGCGCCGGCCTCATTGCAGGCCCTCATGAATTCCGTCACTTTTTCGATGGGTGTGGCGGCAAATCCGTCCGCGATGAAGCAGGGATATGGGTCGGGCATGAGCACGTCGCCGCCATCGACGTACTTGTAGACGCCGGCGATGGTGTCGTTCAACATGATGCAGGGGTGGTATGGATCCTCGTCAGCGACAATCTCGTAGATTCGCCGCGTGCGTTCAGGTAGGGCGGGGCGGAGTTCGGGTTCATCAGCCAGATACCACGCGAACACGGCCGGGTGGTCCTTCAACGCGCGGACGCGCTCGCGCAGGGCCGTGGCTTCCTCGTCGGTCAGTGGTTTCCCCCACACTCCCTCGGGGCTCACCATCTTCGGACTTGGATAGGGGTACGTGGTGACGAACTTGCCGGCGGCGGCGTACTTGTCCCACTTCGCCCGGTTCTCCTCAACCGAGTACCAGTAGCCGCCGTAGTCCTGCCCGACGCTGTAGGGACAGTCCGACTTGGCGATTTCCTCAACGGGCATGGAGAACCACCCGAATGGGAGGACGGGTTCACCGTTGTGCAGCAGTACATTCTCCTCGCCGATGCGCCATTCATGGGCCACCTTCGGGAGCTTGCGGATGAGGGTTTCGGAGCGCTCGATCACCTCCGCCCCGCGCACCAGTTCAACGGCGAGCGTATAGCGGCCCTCGGCGAGGTCGGGAACAGGAAGGGTGACATCCAGACTCTCGGCGTCTGCGGGAAGGTCCTGATCGGCGA
>JAAEQP010000710.1 GCA_024231375.1 bacterium
GGTGTCAGGGCCGGTGGCGCCTTTGGCCGCGCGGAGTTTCTCGGGGTCGGGATGCTCGTTCATCAGCCAATCGACCTCGCGCAACATGGCCGAATCCGTGACCTGGGGATGCTGAAGGTCGTAACACGTCAACCAGATGATGCAATCGGGTTTCGCGGACTTGGCCGCGGTCCGAATCCGTTTCCAGCACCGGTCCACCGCGCGCCGATTGAACTCGTGGATGGCGGCTTCGTCCATGGCATCCTCGCCGGGGAATGGCGCGTCGAACAGTTCCTGGTACATCTGCTTCTCACAGTCCAACCACCGGTACTCCTTACCGGAGTAGAAGTGGGACGCGTTGTACACCCAATCGATCATGAACCCGTCGATACCGGTTTTCGTCAACACTTCCCGCATGACGCGGTCAAGGTAGTCGAGGTACTCGGTCGTGAACGGGATGGCGATGGAACTAGGGTGAGGATGGACCTGGTCCGGATGGGTCTCGCTCCAATAGGTGTTGGCGCCGATGCAGAAATAGCCCATCACCCGCATCCCGGCATCGTGTCCCAACCGCGTCAGTTCCGTCAGGAAATCGCCCTCCATTCCGGGTTGAACCGGCGCAACGTCGCTCCGATACCACGCATAGCCAGGACAACTCACGCAGAACGTCTGGATCGTGTTGACGCCCATGTCGCGGTACCATTCGAAATGTGCTTGAGGCGACGCGCCCGCATACAACCCCGGCCGCGCAAAGGCGGTGAGCCCCCAGTTGAAATCGACACAGAACGCCTTCACCCGCTCCGGCGGCGCCGCGCCTTCCTCAGCCACCGCCCCACCCAGAAGCCCCACGACCAACATACATGCCACCACTACGCGCATGGTTCGCCTCCTCCCGGTTGCCGCGCCTCATGGCTAAGCCTACCTCACACACACGCGCGGCGCAATTCGGGCCGGGTCGGCCAACCACGCTTGGAAGGGAGGAATCCTGCACCAACCAAGGTGTGCCACGGACTGACTTGTTAGTCCGTGTCCGACGCGTGCGCGGAGAAACCGTCCCGTCGAATCCGGACACGCACAAGCTACGCTTGAACGTGGCACACTTGGAAGAAACGGAGCCTACACGAACCCGGATGTGCCACGGAC
>JAAEQP010000711.1 GCA_024231375.1 bacterium
CCTCGGGAGCATGGCGGAGGAATTTCAGTTCCTGATCGGAGAAGCGGTACCCGAAATCGTCGAAGAACTTCCGGTAATCCGCACTGTTATACACCACGTCCGAGTATTTCCAGGGATAGTTCATGAAACTACACTCCCGGGGCTCGTTGACGATCCCGCTGCACCAGGGGTCGGAGGTCTTGATCCACGAATGGGCCAGGTTGAAGGCATGGCCGACCTCGTGGACCACGGTATGGAACAGGTACTCATCCTCCCGCAGGAGCCCATCGTGGGCATCGACGAAAATCGCCGTACCCTGCCGCTCATGGGCGTCGGAGCCGTCGAACATCTTGCCCGCCAAGTCCGGGTCCGTAGCATCCTTGCAGAACATCACCCACATCGCCCAGGGGGTGCCGTCGTCCTTGGACCAGTGATTCTGCATCGCGTCGTGGAGCTCCGCGTCCGACCATTTGGCGTCCGCCCCGGCCGCGGCGGCGCCGATGGCGTTGCCCGAGGCATTGACGGTGATCTTCGCGCCCGCCTTCTCGTAGACGTTCTCCAGGGTGTGGGTGGTCCCGCCCACGGTGACCGACTTCGCCGCGGCGACGTTCACCCCCGTCTCGTAGTCGAGCTCGACCTCCAC
>JAAEQP010000712.1 GCA_024231375.1 bacterium
ATGGGTGGCTGTCCCCAGGTCATCGCGGCTTGCGCGCCAGAGACTGTCACCTTCTCAACAGCCCCTCTGTCCCCGATTCGTTCCGATTCTTCTCTAGAAACTCAGTTTCGTCCCGGGAAGCCCGGTTACGCTGAACTCCACGCTGAAGTCCCACCCGGAATTCCGCTCGCGGGCCAGGAAGGCGCCTTCCAGGCAGTGGAACACGCGACGGACCTCGTACCGTTGACGGTACAAGTCACCCCGTTCGATGTCGTACCGGTGCTCGAATGCGGCGGACCAGATGTCGTTGAACTTGTACCCCAGCCCGTAGATGACTTCGCGGTTGAAGACACGGCCCTGGGTTTCGGTGTAGGCATAGCCGATTCGGCCGTTCCATTTCCCGTCGATGGGCGTGTCGTCGTAGTACAAGTAGGTGAGAATCCGATCGTAGTCGCCGTATCGCGCGTTGTACTGGTAACCAACTTCCGGATCGTAGGGCTCGCCAACGATCCGTTCGTAGGTTTCCAGCACGGTGTTCTGCAGGTAGAAGGGGTCGTCGATGCTCCCCTCGTCCGTAATGCTGTGATGCTCGCCCGCAAACTGGAATCCCCACCAAGCGCGCGGTCGGATGTCGAGTTCCAGTTCGTAGTCCCTGGACGAACGCAACTCGTTCCACAAGTCGGTGCCCTGATACAGGGTCAACCGGGCCACCTGCCAGGAATCGCCCGTCTCGGCATCGCGGCCGAAGAGCAGGTGGTCCATCTTGCTTTCCCAGCGCGTGCGTCCGTACACGTTGTCATACACGTCGAACCGTGGCGTGTCTTCCACATTCATAGTCGCGGACGGACGGTAGGATAAGGTGAACGACGGGACGACCAAGTGCTTGAATGCCGAGAACCCGAACTTGCCGGGATAGATCTTGTGATACCGGGACTGGGCCGTCGCGCCGAGGATGGCGGAGAAGCGGACATCCGAGTCCCCGCCCTCGCGCGTGTGCGAGTACCACGTGCCCTCGGCCTCGGCGAAGGGGGTAAGGTTGACCACTTCCGCGAGTTCGAGGTCGTAGGACAAGCGGGCCACGTTGGCCGACCGCACGGCGTGGTCGCCGGCAGGTTCACGTTCGTTGTACCCATCGACCGTGTCGAACGAGACGTACAGGTTCTTCGCCAACCGGCGTTCCAGCAAGTGGTACGAGACTTCCGGCGCCCGTTCGGTCTCGGCGACGAATCCGTTGGTCTCCTGCCGGATGGTGCCCGTGGCGATGTACGTGGGCTTGGTGTGGGTCACGTTGACGAAGGTCCGCGGCTCGCTGCGGTTCTTGTATTCGTCGTAGTAGAAGTCTTTGTAGAAATCGGCGTCGAACCACTGCTCGACCTGCGCCAGTACGACGGTGTTCTCATCGAGTTCGTGGCGGTGATACCACTCCACGTGGCCGCGGCTGTTGGTCGTGTACAGGCTCCGGAACGATCCAAGGCTGCGGAACAGGGGTCCGGACTCCGGGTGCTCCATGAAGTCATACTTGCTTTCGAATCCCACGCCGAGACCCTCGGCGGTGGTGGGCCAGAACCGGTAGCCGAGTTGGACGTTGGGCCTCACCGAGAACTGCTGGCCCACGTTGACGTAGTACCCGAGTTCGGCGCTGTGACCGCTGTCGAAATCGAACCCCACCGTGGGATTCTCCCCGCCTTCGAAGGTCCAGCGGGGCCAGTAGATCGGCGTCTTCGTATTGCCGATCTCAAGCCGCGCGCCCTGCCCGGAGACCGCGCCTTGCTCGTGTACGAAGCCGCGTTTCAGCCGGACCTTGTAGTATTCGTGGTCCGGGTCGCACGTGGTCAGCCAGAGGTTCTCGCCCTCGGCGTAGTCGGGCCCGAGCATGTCGAGCCGTTCGCCGCCAAAGTAGAAGTCGCCCGCCTGGCCCACGACGTTGTAGGCCTGACCGGTCTGGTTGGAGAAGTCGTAGATGATGCGGTCGGCGTTCAGCCTGCGCGTCGGTTCGATAATCTCGATGTTCTTGGCGTCGAGGCTGCCCAGAGACAGCATCTTGCGCGCCAGTTCCTGCTCCACGTCGTCCTCTTGTGCGGATAGGGGGGGAGGCGTGTCGGTGCGCTGACCCTCGGGGAGGATGTAGCGGATGTCGTCGGCGTAGGCGCGCGCGTCGGCTTGGGCCAGCACAACGTTGCCGCTTACGTGCAACTCGCCGGTGGTTTCGTCGTAGAACAACTCGTCCGACTTGAATTCCACCGTGTCGAGCGTCAGACGCACATTCTTCTTGGCGATGATGCGTTTCCCGTCGTCCTCGAACTGAAGGTCGTCGGCTGCCAAGTCGCGGAAAGGCTTGGTCATGTCGGGTGGCTGGAACCCGCCTTGGACCAGACCCACCTGGACACCGGCCGTTTCAAGGGCGGACTTGTCGAGATCGCCGGGCGTCGGCGTTGCGCGCATCTGACCCTTCGGCGCGGTAGGCTGCCGGCTCCCCAGGGGAACCGAGGCGACCTGGCGTCCGGGTGGCCGCTGGCCCGGGATGGCCTGACCGGGCTTCGTCGGTTGCTCGGACACGGGTTGAGCGGCGGGTTTGTCGGCTGCAGGTGCGGGATCGGTCTTGGCCACCACAGGCCGCACGGGTTCGTAGTCGCCGTGGAGACGCCAGGAGTCGCTCTTCGGAGCCAACACGGCGATGAGACCGTTGCCCGTAGCAAGGGAAAGGCCCGGCGCGGGCACAGCCATGGCTTCTTTCACTTCAAGGGCGGGCGAGCAGACCTCAATCTGTTCGCCAGTGAGCAACAGGATCTCGTCATGACGGACCGCAACATCGAGAGCGGCAACGTCGCGTTGGGCGAGAATCGAACCGTCCTTGCCATTGACTACGAGGACTCTGCCGGCGGTCGCGACGACGAACCGGTCGTCGGGCAGTGCTGTCAACGCCACGGCTGCGGCGGGCAGCGGCACGGTGACCGCGGGAGCCTTGGATCCGCCCGTAAACACCAGCAACGAGGCGGGTACGCGGACCGTCACAGCCAATCGCGTATCGGACGAGGCCACGGCGTTGGGCACGCCCTTGACCGCGTCGAGGAGCACGGGATTGTCCGGACGCGTGGGGTCGATCAAGGTCGCGCGGTCGGCGAAGCTGCTGACCACGACGAAGCCGCCGCCTGGAAGCGACGCCACACCCGCCGGGGCCTGGCCGCTGTCGACATCGGCGATGAGCGCGAAGGCGTCGAGATCGACGAGAGATACGGTGCCTGACAGCCGGTTGGCGCACGCCAGTACCTTGCCATCAGGGGACACGGCCAGCGCGACGGGTCCTTTGCCCACGTCGAGGGTGGCGCTGGTCTCGCCGGTGCCGAGGTCGACACGCCAGACTTGGTTGAGGTCGTACGCGGCCAGGTAGGCCAGTCCTGCTTTGGGCAGAATGACGGCGTCGCGTATCTGTGCGCCCGGTGTAAACTCCCGAAAACTACCGCCCGTGGCGGTCGTCTGGGCAGACACCGGAAGCACCGCGGTCAGCGCCAATCCAACACCCAACAGAACCATGAATCGTGGTAAATGTCTACGGTTATGCACCTACGATTTCTCCGGCAGCATTATCCAGAACGCGGCCACGCCTTTGCCTGAACCTCGCTTCGTGCCCCGCATACTCGGCGTCGAGGGTTTCTCAACGCGCGCGGGCTCAGGCTTTGCCTCTGGTTTCTCCCTACGCTGTTCGGTCTTCCGGTCAACGGTCACCGCGGCCGGCTTGGACGGCGCCGCGGGCTTCGCGGGCGCCGTCTCCTGCCGTGGCGGCGGACCGGACATATCGATTGGGGCGAGTTCGGTCGACGTGATCCGTCCGCCCGCCTCTTCCGCGGCCGCCGCGCCAGTGGTCAGTGCCATGGCGGCGATCATGCAATAGACGACGTGTCTACACATGCTGCGGTGTCTCCATGAACGCGAGCGCGTCGTCGAGCGAACGGATGGCCTCCGCGCCACCCATGCTCTGCACGGTGAGCGCACCGACCGCGTTGGCGAGTTGCGCGCACCGGAGCAGGTCCCATCCCTCAAGGATTCCATACAAAAATCCAGCGCAGGCGGCATCGCCGGCGCCGGTGGTGTCGACGGCGTCCACGGCGTGCGCCTTGACGTAGTGTGACTCGTGAACGTTCTTGACGTACAAACCATCGTCGCCAAGTTTGATGAGTGCCGTATCGGGTCCGAAGGACCGGTAGAAGTCCGCGATCGATTCGGGGTCTTGCTTGCCGGTGTACTCGCGCGCTTCATCCAGGCTGGACATGACGATGTCGAGGTGGGGAAGGGCATGCTCCAACCGGGGGAACCACACGCCGGACCCATCGTAACAGGTGTCCATGGAGGTCTTCACGCCTGCGTCGCGAATGCGCTTGAGCACGCGGCCGATGGGTTCGCCGTCGAGGCCGGGCGTGACGCCCGGACCACCCCAATGCACCAGGCGCGCCCGGGACGCGAAGTCATAGTCGATATCGTCTTCGGTGAGGTTCGTGTTCGCACCGGGACAGTGCATGAACGCCCGGTCGCCGTCCCCATTGATTAAGACCACCGTGGCCGACGAACCGTTCTCGCCGTCATGGCGCACGTGGTCGATGTCCACGCCTTGGCCCTGCATCGTGCCAACAAGATACTCGGCGAACCCGTCGTTCCCCACCTTGCCGATGAAGGCGGACCTACCACCCAACTGGCTGAATACCGTTGCCGTAACGGCGGCGAGACCGCCGAGATGAATCTCAAG
>JAAEQP010000713.1 GCA_024231375.1 bacterium
TACACCGGCGGTGTTCTGTCGGTCTGCATGGGGAAGCAGGGCGGAGACGTCGCGTCCGGTTCGGAGCGTTTCTCGCGGAAGGCCTTCATCAGCGTCGCCCGGTCCTCGGGGAACACGTCGAAATAGGGTTTCAGATAGTCCACCTCCGAAATGATCGACCTGAAATGCGGATCGGCGCGGTGCAGCTCACAATACTGGCGCACGATGTCGAACGCCCCCATGGCGTACACCCGCTGCTCCTCGTGGTACGTCGTGTCGAAGTGAAAACTCGTGAGCACAAAACTCGTGCCGTCGTACTTCGGCGGCATGGCGGCCTCGTATTCAACAGGAACGGCCACGTCGCGGCCATACACGCGGGCTGTCACAACCGCCTTCACCCGATCGCCCGCGGACTCCGGTTGGCTCAGCAAGGACAGGCGAACAGGGACGACCGCGCCGGGATCGCAGTCCACATGCTGGTGTGACTCGTCCCCCAACGTTTTCGAATCGACCGTCACGTCCACCCGTTGCGTTGTGTGCGACGTGTTGACGAGGGCGGCCTCGATCACCTGTCGCGGTTTCGCGATGGTCCCCGTGAACAGCGGCAACGCCCGGACGCGCCCCAGCGCGATAGGGATTCCGCGTTCCGCGACCATTGGCGATATCCGCACGTCACGTACGCGGAAGTCTACCCCGTCAGCGATGTAGCCGGGACGGAATTTCACGAGAAGCAGGTTGTCGCCCTGCCGCAGGTGGATGAGCTTGCTCGGCATCGTCAGCCGCACGCCTTTCGGTAACCCGTAGGGTTCGTTGCACGCCAACTCTCCGTTTACCCACACCTTCATGCCCGAGTGATAGGCGTCCAGCAGCGCCGGCCCTTCGTGCTCCGATCGAATCGTCGCGGCCGCGTAGATCACACAGTTGCGCTGGACCGTCTCATAGATCAGGTCCCCTGCGATGTGCATGCCGTGCAGTTCGCTGTGTGGATACTCGAACCAGGCCAGTTGCTTGGCCCCGAGGCCCACGTTCGCGTGGACCTTCCCCGCTTCCGGAACCACCGACGCCTCGCCGACATCCTGCGCCAGGTAGTCGATGTCCAGGATCCGTTCCCGCTCGTAGAGATACTCGCGCTCGAAATGCCCCGGCGTCTCCACGATGAACGGACCCAGGACGAGCCAGTGGTGGACGGGCGCTCCTGCGGCAAGGTCGGAAAGCTTGATTGCTGTCATAAGATTCGGACCTCCTTCGATTCTCAGTGTAGCGAACATGGATTCTGACGGGCGGCTTCCCAGCCGCCTTGGCCGCTCTTGCTCAGGCGCTCGGGTGATGTTTCCTCACCGCACGGA
>JAAEQP010000714.1 GCA_024231375.1 bacterium
CGTCATACAATACGGTGAAGACTTTGCCGGTATCAAGATCCCGGTCGTTGAAGAAGAACTGTGTTCCGGGAGCTTGCGGGTTCCAATAGAACATCGTTCCCTGCTGAGGATTCCACGCGCGAGTCTTGTCCACTCGGATGATCTTGTTGTCCTGGTACGCCAAGCGAAGCTTGGCACAACTTGCAGGCTGAAAGGAGCTTGCCATGTAAATTGCCTGTTTTGACATGTAGCCGCTCGGGCGTTGGAAGGGGTAACCTGACTGACGGAGTTCCGGAGTTGGCGAAGACGTCAGCCGTAATGCAAGTGAACCGATGCAGCCTCGTTAAACTTCTGGCCGTGGCCAACCTCTCAGGAATGGCGAAGCCTAGTACCGATGGTGAAGCAACAGGCGTGTGCAGCCGTCGGGCGGTTCGGGGTAAGGTCGGACAGCGGGCGTCGAAAGTTGTGTCAGGAACTTGGGAGACCCCGCGAGGTGGGCAGTCCGGTGGCATGTCGCAACGACGTAGCGGACGAGCCCGACGTGGGTCGGGAATCCATAACCGGCCGGCGGCCTCGATGGGGAGTCGGGGGGGCCCATAGTAGCGACGACGCCGGGTAATGCCGGTATCAGCGAAGGAGCCCTGCCGTGGACAATGCTGCCGTAAGACGACAGGAGAACCGCTTGAAGATGGTCGAACCACCTTCCACTACGGAACACGCGATACCCGACCGACGAAAGCTCGCAAGAGACGATACGCGGGACGGTATACCGCCGAAGCTCTCCCGCCTGAGACGGAAGCTGGCCGAAAAGGCCAAGCGGGAGCCGGGCTTTCGGTTCTACGCCCTGTATGACCGAATCTACCGGCTCGACACCCTTTGGACGGCATGGCTGCTGGTCGCCGACAACGACGGCGCACCAGGCGTGGACGGCGTCAAGATCGAACAGATCCGAGACGACGATCCGCACGCCTTCGTCATGCAGCTTCAAGAAGAGCTGCGAACGAAGACGTACAAGCCGTTGCCGGTCCGCCGCAAGTACATCCCCAAGGGGGACGGTAAGACGCGCCCGTTGGGTATCCCGACGGTCCGAGACCGAGTCGTTCAAATGGCGACCCTGCTGATCCTGGAGCCGATCTTCGAGGCGGACTTTCTGGACTGTTCGTTCGGATTCCGCCCGGGGCGGTCGACCCACGACGCACTGGATGCCATTGCAGCGAACCTCAAATCGGGCCGCCAGGAAGTGTACGACGCGGACTTGAAAGGGTACTTCGATTCGATCCCACACGAGAAGCTGATGGCCGGTCTGGAAACCCGCATCGCGGACCGGGCCGTCTTGAAGCTGATTCGCATGTGGCTCGATTCCCCGGTCATTGAAAAGGACGGCGACGGCCGCAAGACCGGTCGCCGTTCGACCAAGGGAGTACCGCAGGGCGGGGTAATATCGCCCCTACTTGCCAATGCGTATCTTCACTGGTTCGACCGGGCGTTTCACGGAGCAACGGGCCCGGCCACCTGGGCCAAGGCCCGGTTGGTGCGGTATGCCGACGACTTCGTCGTGATGGCCAGGTATGTCGGACCTCGCATCATCGGCTGGATCGAATCGATATTGCAGGATCGTCTCGGCCTGGAGATCAACCAGGACAAGACGAGCGTGGTGAATGTTGCCGACGACGGCGCGACGTTGAACTTCCTGGGCTACTCGTTCCGTTATGACGAAAGTCTCTACGGCCGTGGTCCAAAGTACCTGAATCGCTTCCCGTCGAAGAAATCGCTGGCCTCGGCTCGCGAAGCCATTCGCGAGTTGACGGCCACGCGACGGGGCGGGTTGCCCATCGGGGTGGTGGTTTACCAGTTGAACCGATATCTGATCGGCTGGTCGAACTACTTCGCCCGCGGCTATCCCCGCCTGGCGTTCCGCACGATCAACGCCTACGTGCAAATGCGCATGTGGCGCCACCTGCGACGTCGAAGCCAACGCTCCCTCAAGCCACCCGAGGGCATGCGCTGGCCCACCTTCATCACCCAACGCTTGGAGGTGGTCCAGCTATGAGCGTTGACCTTCCCGTGCATGCCTCGACGCGAGAGTCCATGGGACCGCCGGATGCGGGAAATCTGCACGTCCGGTGGGAAGAGGAGTGAGGCGACACCAAAGGCAAGGTATGCGACTATTGAGCCACAACCGGGGAAACCCCGAAACCGATGTAGGTCGAAACCTAAACAGTTGGTGTCCCTCGCTTACTCTACTCAAACACAAAGGGATGTGTCCTGGTCTTGAATCCGGAAGACAGCTTTCCGCCATGCCCCCGATCCCGCTGTTGAGCGCTCACCGATCACCGACGGTCGGATCGGGGATAACGCTAAGGCGCAAAGGCGCCAAGATACTTGAACAAGAATCTCTTTGCGCCTTCGCGCCTTTGCGTGAGCCCCTTCTGCGCACTGTGTTGTGGGCTGGTTTCC
>JAAEQP010000715.1 GCA_024231375.1 bacterium
CCGGCGGCGGCCAAGGCGCCAGCCAAGAGCGCCAGAGCCAGGCCTCCGGCCGCTGGGATCTGCAAATCAACGGTGATGTAGCCGTTCTTGGTCTCGGTATCGACACCGGAAATGGTAGTGACAGTCAAGGACACGGTGTATATCCCCGGCGCGTCGTAGACGTAGGTGGGGTTCGGTTCGGAGCTGGTGCCGCCGCCGGCGTCGCCGAAAGTCCACCACCACCCGTCGATGGCGTGCGGCGCCGAAGTCGACAGGTCGGTGAAGTGCACTTCGAGGGGCGCGGTGCCCCCGCGTGGTGTGGCGCTGAAATCTGCCCGCATGGCTTCCGCGCTCACTCGCCCGCCCGTGTTCAAGTAGCTGACGCTACTGTCACGTCCGCCCCAGACGATCATCTCGGAACCCGTCCAAACCGCCGTGTGGTTCGATCTGGCTGCCGGGACGCCGCTGGTCGTGGTGGCGGTCCAGGCGTCCGTGCCCGGGTCGTAGTGCCCGCCCGTGTTGAGGTAAGTGCCGTCCCTTCCGCCCCAGACGATCATTTGCGAACCGGTCCACACCGCCGTGTGCTCGGACCCGACCGAGGGAACGCCGGTGGTCGTAGGCGCAGTCCAGACGTCTGTGGCCGGGTCGTAGCGCCCGCCCGTTTTGGAGACGGCGCTGTCCAAAACAAATCCACCCCACACGATCATCTCGGAACCCGTCCAAACCACCGTGTGCTTGTGCCTATAGTCTGCGCCCGAAGTCGTCGTCTCCGTCCAGATGTCAATAGCTGGGTCATAGCGCCCGCCCGTGTTCGTTTGGCCGCTCATATCGTTTCCGCCGAAGACAATCATTTCCAGGTCCGTCCACACCGCTGTGTGGTCCAGTCTGTCCCCGGGTGCGCCCTCGGTCGTCGTGGCCGTCCAAGCGTCCGTGGCCGGATCATATCGGCCGCCAGTATTGCAGGAGATCCCGCCGAGTCCTCCCCAGACGATCATCTCGGAGCCCGTCCACACCGCCGTGTGAGCGCACCTGGCCCTGGGTGCGCCCTCGGTCCTCATCGCCGTCCAAGCATCTGTGGCCGGGTCGTACCGCCTGCCCGTGTTGAGTTCGTCGCCATCCGATCCGCCCCAGACGATCATTCCCGAGCCCGTCCACACCGCCGTGTGGGACGCCCTGGCCGAAGGCGCGCCCGTGGTCGTTGTCGCCGTCCAAGTATCCGTGGACGGGTTGTACCGCCCGCCTGTATTCAAATAGCTAGCGCTACCGTCACGTCCACCCCAGACGATCATCTCTGAGCCCGTCCACACGGCCGTGTGGTGGTCCCTTGCCGAGGGCGCGTTCGTTGTCGTCGTCGCCGTCCAGGCGCCCATGGCCTTGTCCACCAACTGCCCGTGAATACTAACCGTGGCGGGCGGCTCGGCCAACGCCGTGAACCCCGCGCATAGCGCCCCGGCGAACGCCATAACGAGCGCCACGAGCGAGAACCTCCCCAAACGATGATTGCGCATCAACATGTCTTCCCTCCAGATATCGTTCTTAAGCCGCGCATCTTGCACGGCGGCTTGCCTCAGCCAGGCCCGGCCACGGATGCCGGGGCTAGCCCGCACAGAGACACAACTACCCTGCCGTCGTTTCTCCAGGGAAAGCGGAATTTGCCCCCCCCCCCCCGAATGCACCGCCAATCAACGGGTCATGCTACACAGATTACTATAGCACGAGACGCCTCATAATGCACAAGGTTTGGCGCATCCGGCTTGAGGGGACACGTTCCGGCAGCGCCAGCGTGTACCCTCAAGCAGAATTGAGTCCGTCTTCTTCGCGTCTTATATGATCCTCGCCGTGGTTTCCTTGGATAGAAGAATCCGTCGTCGCAGAACGCCTCCCCCGGCAGCGGCCAGCGCACCCGCCAAGAGCGCCAAGGCCAAACCGCCGGCCGCGGGCACCTGCGCTTCATCGACGGTGATGTAGCCGGTCTTCGTCTCGAGGTCGCCGTCGGACATCGTCGTGACGGTCAAGGATACGGTGTAGGTTCCCGCCATGTCGTAGGCGTAGCTGGGGTTTTGCTCGGTACTGGTGCCGCCATCAGGGTCGCCAAAGGTCCACGACCACGTCTCGATGGGGTCCAGCGCCACGGTCGACAAGTCGGTGAAGCTCACTTCGAGCGGCGCGGTGCCCGCCCGGGGCGAGGCACTGAAATCCGCTCCCAGCACCGAGGCCGCGCCCGATCGAATATTCAACGGGTTGATGGTCAAGGCCGCACCATTGGCATTGGCCGCGAGGATCCCCCCGCCGTCACACGTCCCCGCCGCCAGCACAGCCGCCCCGTTCCCATTGGCAACGCCCAAGCCCAGCCAATAGTCCGACGTAGACAGGTAGAGCCCGGCCCCGTTCCCATTCACATTGGCCACCGCCATAGGTGTCGCCAAAACAAGCAGCGTCAACACCAGCCCCGCACACCGCAGCCGCTCAATCATCGCCAACCTTCGTCCTACTGTCCGCATTGGTCTCATATCGTTACTCCTGAGAATCCGCACCCGGCACGAATTCCGGTTCTTCTTCCATCCCACGTGGGCTCCACCCACAACCAAAGACACGATACTCCGGCCTTGGGTGCCACCCCCAAACTCGTTTGGGGGT
Source organism: bacterium (assembly GCA_024231375.1). Next base: position 2,617 of record JAAEQP010000715.1, read on the forward strand.
GTTGAGCGCGTCATGACGACCCACAACCTATCCGAGGTCCTTCGGTCCTTGTGGTCCTTGTGGTCCTTTCCTTTTCCGTCGAACCCTCTTAGGGCTGAGTCACTAATCAGCCTCCACGAAGCGCGCGCCCGCAAAGAGATCCGCCGCCGCGGGGACGGCCTCCAGCATGGCGTCCCACGCCGGACGCACCGCCACTTCAATGGCCGTGGCGGCAATCTGCGCCTTCACCCACACGTCGTACTGAAGCTTCGGCACGGCGATGGTCTCCGCCGTGTATTCGCCATCCTTCACCTCGACAAGCCGTAACACCAGGAACTCACGCTCCATCTGGATGACATGGCCATGGATCGCCCCGGGTTTCAGCGGGGCCAGGACCTTCTCGATCATCTCGTCCACAACCACCCGCTCCTTGGCGTCCATCTGCGACTTTGCCGCATCCATCACCGCAGCGGGCGGCTGCGCCTTCGAGGCGTCGACGACACGTCCACCCGGCTCCTCGCCGGGCTTCTCCTCGTCCTCCGCTACCGGGCGGATGCCCTGCGCGCGCGACACGAGGATCTTGCGGCATTCGAGGTTCTCGCGTTGCGCCAAGGCCGCCCAATCGCTCTCACTGGCCAGGGCGTCCGCAAGGATGGATTCCGCGTGGCGGCCTTCCTCGCCGTGAAGCTCCGGATGCCACGGATACTGCGCGTGCA
>JAAEQP010000716.1 GCA_024231375.1 bacterium
TGCGGGTGAAGGCGCCGAAGGACGCTGCCGCGGGCGACTACACCGGTAGCGTCAAACTCACCGCAGAGGGGTTCGAGGCGGAAGCGCCCATCCGGGTTCATGTGTACGACTTCGAACTGCCGGATCGGATGTCGTGCACGACGGCGTTCGGATTCCACCCCGGGCTTATCTTCCAGTACCAGAAGGTGAGCGACCCGGAACAGCAGCGGGAAGTGGTGGACAAGTACCTGCAGAATTACAGCGCCCACCACATCACGCCGTACAACCCGGCCCCGTTGGATACGTACAAGGTCGACTGGAAAGGCCTCGACCTGTGGCGAGGCGGTCTGCGGGACCTCGACGTGAAGCACAGCGGCGAGGCGTCGCGCTTCATCAATGACGGGAGCACGACGGGCGGCGTGTCGGCCTACTACGAACGGAGGATCACCATTCCTGAGGGGGGATTTCGTCTGCGGTTCTGGTACAAGACGACGGAGCCGGGGCACCAGGCCATTGCCACGCTGCGCCACCACGATGCGACCGGACAGTGGATGTCGGGGCGCAACAACGACGTGGCGTTCCAGGGGAACGGTGAGTGGCAGTTGTTCGACAAGACGATCACGCAGTTCCCGGCGGGCGCGAAATCCGTGGGCGTGACGCTGTGGGCCACGTTGTATCGCGAGGACGGGTCGCCAACGGGCGGCGTGTGGTACGACGATTTCTCGCTGCAGGATGCGCAGACGGGGGCGGAACTGATTCCGGAAGGCGGATTCGAGCCAGGCCAGTCCAAGCCCGAGCCCGTGTTCGACTGGACGGCGTGGGATGCCGCCATGGAACGGGCCATGGACGAGCTGCATTTCAACTCGTTCGATGTGGCGATTCCGGGCCTTGGTAGCGGCACGTTCCATTCGCGCACCGATCCGAGCTTCTTGGGCTATCCCGAGACCGCGCCGGAGTACAAGGCGGCGATGCGCGCCTACTGCGGCGCGGTGCAGGAGCACTTGCGGGAGAAAGGGTGGCTCGACGATGCTTATGTGTACTGGTTCGACGAGCCGGACCCGAAGGACTACGAGTTTGTGATGAACGGCTTCGGCAAGCTGAAGCAATACTGCCCGGGCATCGGTCGCATGCTGACGGAACAGGTGGAGCCGGACCTTGTGGGCGGGCCGAACATCTGGTGCCCGGTGTCCTCGCACTACAACCATGAAGACGCGGAGGCGCGGCGCGCGGAGGGCGACATCTTCTGGTGGTACGTGTGCACGGGACCGAAGGAGCCCTATTGCACGTTGTTTATCGACCATCCGGCCA
>JAAEQP010000717.1 GCA_024231375.1 bacterium
CAGGAGCGCGTTCGCTTCCGGGTCGCCGACGACTTCCCGCTTCTCGGGGTCGTATACGAGTGTCCTGCCGACCTTCATGGCGACGTTCGCGAGGATGCAGCTTGCTGACGAAATGTGGCCTTGCTCAATGTCGGCGACGGGGCGGCCTCCCGATTCGATAGCGGCAACGAAATCCCGCATATGGTCACGCGACGCGGGGGCGGCCTGAAGCTCGATGCCTTTCTCGGTGAGGTCTTCCGGATACTCCTCGCGCTCAAAGACGGCGTCCATGTGGATGGGGTCGCCCTTCCTGCGGGGGATGAAGTCGTAGCTGTTGATGCTGGCTTTCAGCGTTCCCTTCTCGCCGTAGAGAACGAAGGCCCAGGGGTACGCCTTGTCGGGCGAGTCCCCCCACGACCGGTGTTGCCATGCGACGGTCAGGTCGTCGTACACGAATGTGGCCGACTGGGTGTCGCTGCTCGTTGCGCTTGACTCCTTCTGGACGAAGACCCCGCCTGAGGAGGAAATCCGTTTGGGCCAGCCCAGGTCCAGTATCCACCGCGTGGCGTCGAACATGTGGACGCACATGTCGCCCACGATTCCGTTGCTGTACTCCATGAACGCCCGCCACCAACCGCGGTGGGGGAGCAGGTCGTAGGGACGCATAGGCGCGGGACCGGTCCACATCTCGTAGTCCAGGAAGTCGGGCACCGGCGCCGGCTCGGGTTTCTTGTTGGCGCGCATGTGGTAGTAGCAGCACATGTCCACATGGGCCACCTTGCCCAACAGCCCGGCCTCCACGATGTTCTTCTTGGCGTGGATGAGGTGGGGGGTGCTGCGGCGTTGCGTGCCCACTTGGACGACTCGGTTGCACCGGCGCGCCGCGTCCAGCATAGCCTCACTCTCGCGCACGTCCACCCCCGTGGGTTTCTGCACATACACGTGGGCTCCCGCCTCCACGGCCGCGATGGTCGTCAACGCATGCCAGTGGTCGGGCGTTCCGATGACCACGATATCGAGTTTGTTCTCGGCGAGCATGACGCGGTAGTCGCCGTAGGTGCGTGGCTTCTTGCCCGACTTCTGGCGTTGGGCGATCAGGTCCGCGGCTTCGGCCACCATGTTGGCGTCCACGTCGCAGATGCAGACCACTTCCACCGGGGCAACCTGTATCAACCGGAACACGTCGCTCTTGCCGTACCAGCCTGTCCCGATGACGCCCACGCGTTTGACGTCTTGGCCGTCGCCTTCGGCGGCGTTTGCGCCAAAGGCGGACAGCGATGCTGACGCGGAAGCGGCTTGAAGAAAACTGCGGCGGTTCATCATAGGTTCTGCATCCTCCAGTCGATCCGTTCGGGTCAGAGGCTCCATCCTTTGCGATATTCGCGATGGAGGAACTGGTTCGCCTTCTCGTCGTTGGTGATCTTGAAGTTGGGGCCGTCCCACTCAAGTTTGGTCCCGGCGCGTAGGGCTACATTGCCCAACAGCGGCGTCTCCGTGAGCAATCCCGCGTGGTCCACGAAATTCGCGCCAGCAGGAGGACCGCCCCGGCACGCGTCGACCCATTCCTTATAGTGACCCACCGAGCGGGCCAACACTTTCGGCGGTTTGCCGTATTCTTTCGTGCGGGCGTCGGGGATCAGACGGTAACCCATCATCTTCCCCTTTTCTCCGGTGTAGATGACGCCACCAATGCGGCGTCCCGCCTCGAGATCGTCGGGACGCGGCGGCTTGAGCCCGCCGTCGTACCACGTCAGCTTCACGGGCGGCATGTCGCCTCGGGCAGGGAACTCGAACCGCGCGATGACCCCTTGGGGGTAGATGTCGGAATCACGTTTCGTGGAACACGCTTCGACACTGACAGGATGGGTCAGCTTGAGGGCCTTGAAGACCGTAGACAGCTTGTGGCATCCGAGGTCTCCGAGGAGTCCGGTGCCGAAGTCCCACCAGTTCCGCCATATCCACGGGCAGTATTCGGGGTGATAGGGCCGTTCGGGCGCGGGCCCCAGCCAGAGGTCCCAGTCTAACCCGTCGGGGATAGGCGGCGTGTCCTTGGGACGGCCCTCAAAGGCGGGGTAGTGCCAGAATCGGGCACCGTACGAGCATTCGACCTCGTGGACGGGCCCGATGGCGCCGTCCCAAATCATCTCACAGGTCACGCGTGCCTCTTCCGTGGCTTGGCCGTGGTTGCCCAATTGGGTGGCGACTCCGGCCTTGCGGGCGGCCTCCGTCACCTGCCTCGCCTCGTACACCGACCACGTGAGTGGCTTCTCGCAATAGACGTGCTTGCCTCGTCTGAGCGCGTCCATAGTGATGACCGCGTGGGTGTGGTCCGGTGTTGCGATCATCACCGCATCCACGTCCTCCTTCTCCAGGAGTTCACGGTAATCCGCATGGGCCCTGCACCCTTGGTAGCTGCCCGCGGCATGGTTCTTCGAATAGTACTCGTCCACCACCCGCCGTGCGGGTTCCCGGCCGGCGGGTCGACGTTCCTTGCCCGACGACCAGTTCCACGACTGGTAATCGCCGCCTTCCTTCACCACATCGCACACCGCCACCACCTGCATCTCCGGGAATTCCATCAGCGACACCAGGTTCTGCATGCCCTGACCGCCCGTGCCGATGCAGGCCAGCGTTGTCCGCTCGCTCGGCGGGATGGGGCCTTCTTCTGCCCGTGCACGCTGCGACAGGATGCCGAAGGCCGCGACGCCGGCAGTCCCGCCCAAGAATTTCCGTCGCGACACGCCGCCCTTGTGACTGGTTTCGGTCGAACGAACCTGTTTCCCCATGGTGAAATCCTCCTTGGACGTACCACACGCCTCTCCCCATTGCTGGCCAGCATACGGTGGACCCCCAAGGCTGTCAACAGCGCCCGCAGGGCAATCGCATTTGAAGGCATTCTTGGTGAGTCCGGAACGGGATGCTGGAAGTGTCATGGATTCGAGAGCTCCGTCTGGCTGAGGACGGTCCCCCCTCTCCGTGTGTTGCTTGCCACAATTCTCCCGAGCCGTGGCGGGCGGGAGTGATTGCGCAGATTCGGCCGTCCCTTGCGGGACTTGTTGGTTGGGGCGCACGGGGTCCCCGTCGTGAACGACGGGGCTAAGGTCGGGCGTCCGCTGCGCGGACTTGGAGGTCCACGGAGCGAGGGTAGGGAGGCCTGCCATGAAGAAGACAAGACATTGAGGTAGATGGCACGAGTCCCGTCAGGGACGGTTCGAGCTTAGCCCCGTGTTTCAACACGGGGTCGAGGGCCCTCCCTCAGTGGGAAGTCCCGTCAGGGACGGGCGAACAGGAGTCAAGTCACGGAACACGTCCACACGAGCCATCGCTCTGCCATTGCATCCTCTCGACGAAGGAACGGCTCGGGGGTCCCTGACGGGACTGGCGGGAAACGTAGGTGGCTCCGAAGGGTCTTGGTCCTCATGTGGGACGATTCTCACGCAATCTTTGTGCGATTGCCCGAGGCACCCTGGATTCCATCATAGTCGCGGAGGTTCTCCGCGAATCGGGGCATCTGTTTGAAGTTGGAGGGCGGATTCCGGTCAAATGGCCGTCCACCCCTGGAACATGGAAGGAATCGTCATGATAGAGTCGTCAATGAGGATGAGTGGCCTGAGTATTCCGCGCCTGCTGACGGCATGCGCGCTTGTCTGTATCTGCGTCGCCAGCATCGCCCACGCCGCCCCGTCGGACCCGACGGCTCCCGACTATGCCGGACACAAAGGCGCCACCGTCTACGTGTCGAAGCTGGGCGACAATTCCGATGGCTCCAGTTGGGAGAAAGCCTTCCACACTATCCAGGCGGGGCTGAGCGCCGTCACGGACGGCCAGGGCGGCCACACTGTCGTGGTCCGGCCGGACACCTACGTGGAGGCGAACCTGGCTCCGGCTGCCAAGGGCGCGGCGGGGTCGTACAACGCGATCATCGGCGACCTGGACGGAAAGCTTGGCTCCGGCGCTACGGGTTGGGTGGTGATTGACTCGGGTGACCCGGAGATGGGTTTCAAGAGTTGGGACTGGTGGAGCACCATTCGTGCATCAAGCCACCATTGGCCGCACGGCAACAACGAGGAGACCTTCTCGAGCATCATCTGGGACCGCTGGATCGTTCGCAATCTGTATACGGCTGGGGGCGACGCGGGCCTGTTTTGGGATCTGACCGACAAGAGCGGCGAGGGGTTCACTATCATTGTTGAGGATTGCGTCGGCACGGGGCGGGCGTTCGGCGGCGGCGTGTGCTACCCAGTGGTACGACCGGATGAACCCAGCCTTTTTCGTAACTGCTACTTTCTTGCCTTGGACTGGGTGGGGGACACCGCGGCCGTCCTCGTCGGTGGGTGGGAGAAGACCATGCCCGAATTCCCGCATGTGGTGTTCGAGGATTGCACCCTGGTGCATCCCGACAATGCCGTGGCCATCTCCTATGCCAGCCATTGCGCCCGGGCGAAGTTCATCGACTGCCGCATGATTGTGCTGAACTTCACGCAACCCGAGATGGGCGCCAAGTCAACCGGCATCATCTGCACCCAAGGTCACTCGGAAACCGGCCGTCTCCACGTGGACCTAGAGGACTGCACCGTGGCTGGGTGTACGGTTTTCACCTTGGGCCCGGAATCGGAAGCCGTGAGCTACACGACCAAAGGTGCCGTCCAGGCGTACGTGCAGTTCAAAGCGCCCCTGCCTGATGGATTCGAGCGGCTGGGGTTGTGGCCTGTGGAGTTGTACGCGCAGATTGCGCCTCCTCAGCCGCCGAGTGTGGAGTGAGTTCGGGCAGTGGGGCCGTTGAGAGTCCGGGCCCTGGCGCGTAGGCCGCGAAAAGGCCAGGGACAGACCCGTCTCGCTGCGCTCGCTGGGGTCAGTCCCGGCGTTTTCGCTTCTGTTCTCGCACACACATAACTTCGTCAACAACTTGGCAGTTGCTTGGGACAGAACCCAGACAGGGGTGGTCGCGCGACGGCAAGTGCCCTCCCGCAAGAGACCCCTCGACTTCGCTCGGGATGACGTAGAGGCGGTGTTTCGATGGGAACGGGGACTGTCGCTCAGCCGAGGACCGACATGTCCGCGAAGTAGACGTAGATCAGGATGACGATGACGACCAGGGCCAATCCTGCCCACCGCGCGTGCCGCCACGGGGTCATGTCCACCGCCTTCACGTCTTCCTGGACCCATTCGGTCTTGCGTGGGACGACTGTGCCAAGGATGAGCATCAAGACCACGAGGCAGGCAAACACCAGTCCCAGGAAATGGAACTCGTGCATGGCCTCAACCCAGTCGCTGAAGGGCGACACGAAGTAGCCGATGGCGATCGCGACAAGCCCTGCCACCAACGCGACCTTCGCCGCCAGCGCCGGTACCCGGCGCGTTATCATCCCCACCAGCACCACCGCGAAGATGGGGATGAAGTACATGCCGTTCATCTTCTGCAAGTACCCGAAGATGCTCTCGGTCTTCGCAAGAAGCGGCGCAATGACCATGGCCGCGCCCGCGATGGTCCACCCGAATACCTTGCCCGACCGAACGACCTGTGCTTCCGACGCGTCCGGTTTTAGCACCGTCTTGTACAGCCCCAGACTGAAGAGGGTGCAGGAACTGTTGAGCGCCGAGTTGAAGCTGGACAGGATGGCGCCCACCATTGCCGCCGCGAAGAACCCCGCCAATGGCGCGGGCAACACGGTGTTCACCAACTTGCCGTAGGCGTGATCTGCCTTGATCCCTTCGCTCGCGAACATGGCGAAAGCGATAATGCCCGGAAGCACCAGGTAAAACGGCCCCAACAGCTTCAGGAAACCCGTCAGCAGCACGCCCTTCTGACCTTCCGCCAGGCTCGACGCGCCGAAGGTTCGTTGGATGATCTGCTGGTTTGTTGTCCAGTAGAAGAGATTCAACAGCATAATTCCCGTGAATACCGTGTGAAACGGCACCGATGTGTCCTCGCTGCCAATCGAGTTGGAATACTTGTCCGGAAGATCGCGCAACGCGTCGATTCCGGCCCCCAGCCCCTCACCGCCGCCAAGCATGCGCAGGGCGAAGAAGGTGATCAGGAAGCCACCCACCAACAGACCAATGCCGTTGAGCGTGTCCGAGACGGCGACTGTCCGCAATCCGCCGAACAAGGCATACAGCGAACCCACAACGCCCACCACGGCCACGATCAACCAGAGCGTGGCCGCGTGCGAAGGCAGGTGGAGCATCCCCTGGATGTCCAGGATGCCGATCAGACCGGTTGCGCCCGTATACAGAATGATGGGGAGGAGGATGGCGACGTACGCCACCAGGAAGATGATGTTCGCCACCACCTGGGTTTGTGTGTCGAACCGGAGTGCCAAGTACTGGGGTACCGTCGATACGCCGCTCTTGAGAAACCGCGGCAGGAAGAACAGCGCCATCGTCACCAGCGCGATGACCGCAACAACTTCCCACACCATCACGGCGAAGCCATCTGTGAACGCTGCCCCATTGAGACCCACCATCTGCTCCGTGGATAGATTGGTCAGAAGCAGGGAGCCGGCAATCAGCGGAAACGTCAACGAACGTCCCGCGAGGAAATACCCTTCCGTCGATGCGTGGTCGTCGCGCCGTGTGAACCACCAGGTGAGCGCTCCCACGAGCCCGGTGAAGAATACGAATGAAGCCAGCGTTATCAGTTGCATTGTGTAGACACTCCTTGAGGTCAACTCCGTCGAAGATGGCATGCCGTGCTGAGTTTGGGTGCCACGACAGCCCAGAGTATACGGCATGAGGCGGGCATTCTTCACGGTTGCGGTTGACGCGCGAGCCCCC
>JAAEQP010000718.1 GCA_024231375.1 bacterium
CATCGAACAACCATGTGCCGGATTCGAAGTCGTAAGGAACCGCCACGTCAGCCTCCCCTTGCGCAGAGGCAATCAGAGGGAACGTCAGGGACAGCAGACACCACATGCCATTGTCTCCCCAATGGGTCGGTCTTCCGCAAACCTATTCGCCGATAATCTCATAGGTTCCGGGGCTATCTCCACCGAAGCACACTGACGACGTGGTGACGTCGGCGGATTGAACGGCCAAGCCCCCTTGGCATAGGACCATGGGGCGGGCCTTGAAGGGCTGACTGAATGACACGGTTTCACCGGGCGTCGCGTGTCCCAGTAGCCGTCGTTCAAAAGCTCGGTTGGGGCGGGAATCGTAGGTGAAGAGTCCGAGAACGGCGACGGGGGCGTCGGCGGCTTCGATGCGCACGGTGTGCACGCCGTAGCCCAACCCGAGGATGCCTTTGCGGTTCTCCATGTAGTGCTGGCTGCCGTCGACATCGACGAAGGGCACGTTGGCGGGTTGTGCAAGCCGTTCGACGCTGTCGATGAACACCTTAAGCGTCCCGGCTTCATGCGCATCCACGTAGGCCACGGAAAGGTCTGTGGCGAC
>JAAEQP010000719.1 GCA_024231375.1 bacterium
CAGAACCAGTGCCAATTGTAGTGCCATCGGTTCCGCGTGAACGGGTGAGCGGGCGCCGGTCCCGTCCACAGGTCGTAGTTCACCCCGGGAGGCGGATCCGTCTCCGGGGCCCGGCCAATGGCCCCGCGCAACTGGTGATTGATGGCCTTGGCGAGACGGACCTTACCCAGATTCCCATCGCCCATGAACTGTACGGCATCCCGGATGCCTTCACCGGATCGTCCTTGGGTGCCGTGTTGAACGCACTTGCCGGACCCTTTCGCGGCAGCCGCCAGCAGCACCCCCTCATGCACGGTGTGAGAACACGGTTTCTCGACATACACGTGTTTGCCTGCCGCCAACGCCGCAAGTGCAACCGGCGTGTGCCAGTGGTCCGGTGTGGCAACGCTGACCGAATCGATGTCGTCCCGATCGAGCACCGCACGAAAATCCTCGACCACATCCAAGCTGGGCGGGTTCCCTAGTTCCTTCGCCACGTACGCGCGCCGTTCGGGGTCCACGTCGCACAGGGCCACGATCTCGCAGTCGGCACACGCCGCGAACGCCTTTGCGTGTCTGCGTCCCTGGCTCCCGAGTCCGATCACGGCGTGGCGCACACGATCATTGGGAGCGGCCTTCGCGGATCGAGCAGCGCGCAGAACGGCGGTTCCTGCGAGGGCCGCGCCAGCCGATGTCATGAACTCCCGTCGCGTGTTCTGCCGCATTGGATTGCCTCCTTCTCGTCGATGCATGAATCATTGACTGGCCAGCGGACCTCTCCGATTCTATGGACATTCGTATGCATGGTCAACACAGAGAGCCGCCATTGACTGAGTTCCCATGAACCGGTAGATTGGCGGGACCAAACGCAACGGGCCTGCGGAAGGGAGCATCGCTCTATGTTCAGTGGAATCACCTTGTCTATGTGCGCCATGTTGGGCGGAGCCGATACCGGCATCCAAGTCATCCCGTTCCCCGCGCAGGCGGTAACAAAGCCCGGCACCTTCGCGGTCACATCCGAAACGATCATCGCATTTGAGTCGGGCAACGCCGACGCCGAGCAGACCGCCCACTACCTCGCCGAGACGTTGCGTCCAGCCACGGGATTCGCTCTACCCGTCCGCGCCGCCGACGGTCCCAAAGAGGGCACCCTGTTCCTCGGTGGATGCGACGAGGACGACCTGGGCGATGAAGGCTACACGTTGGCGACGACACCCAAGCACGCGGTCATCAAGGCCCCCGGCGCAGCCGGCCTGTTCTACGGCGCCCAGACCATACGCCAACTGCTTCCCCCGGATGTGTTCGCCGACAGTCCGCGTACCGGCATCAAGTGGACCATGCCCTGCGTCGAGATTCGCGACGTGCCGCGGTTCCCGTGGCGCGGGATGCTGTTGGACCCCGCACGTCATTTCATCGAAAAGGGCAACGTGAAAGCCTTCATCGACCTCATGGCCTTGCACAAGCTCAACCGGCTCCACATGCACCTCACCGACGACCAGGGCTGGCGAGTCGAAATCAAGAAGTACCCCAGACTCACCGAGGTCGGCGCATGGCGCAAGGAAACCCTCGTCGGCCACGCGCGTGAGGAGAAGAAGCAGTATGACGGCAAACGCCACGGCGGGTTCTACTCCCAAGACGACGTCCGTGAATTGGTGGCCTACGCCGCCGAACGGCACGTGGTCATCGTGCCCGAGATCGAGATGCCCGGCCACGCCCAGGCCGCCGTCGCGGCCTATCCCGAACTTGGATGCACCGATGAGCAACTTGAGGTTCTCACCTACTGGGGTGTCAACGAAAACGTCTTCAACGTCGAGGAAACGACCATCGCCTTCCTTCAAGACGTGCTCGCCGAAGTCCTCGACCTGTTCCCCAGCGAGTTCATCCACATCGGCGGCGACGAATGCCCCAAGAAGCAGTGGAAGGAGAGCGAACGGGTCCAGACCCGCATGCGCGATCTCGGTATCGACACCGAAGAAGAACTTCAGAGCTGGTTCGTGCGCCAAATGGACGCGTTCCTCACCGAACAGGGCCGCCGCCTCATCGGGTGGGACGAAATCCTCGAAGGCGGACTCGCCCCCGGCGCCACCGTCATGTCCTGGCGCGGTGTGGAAGGCGGCATCGCGGCCGCGCGCGCCAAACACGACGTGGTCATGAGTCCGGTCACCCACACCTACTTCGACTACTACCAGGGCAACCCCGAAGCCGAACCCCTCGCCATCGGCGGCAACCTGCCCCTGGAGACCGTGTACGACTTCGAACCCATCCCCGCGGACCTGACCCCAGCCGAAGCGCAACACGTCCTCGGCGCGCAAGCCCAGTTGTGGACCGAATACATCCGCGCCTGGTCGCACCTCGAATACATGGCCTTCCCCCGCGCCTGCGCATTGGCCGAAGTCGTCTGGTCCCCGCGCGAAGGCAAAGACTTCGCCGCCTTCAAGGCCCGGCTCCAGCGGCATCTGCAGCGGCTGGACCTGCTAAAGGTGAATTACCGCGATCCGCGGGAGTAGCAGGGCTTCAAGCCCTTGTGAGGGCAGCCCCTCCCGTTTGTGGATAGCCCGGACCATCCAAGACATTTGGGGCCATTTGGACTGCGGCATCACGATGCCGCTTTGGCTTGGGGGCATCACGATGCCCCCTC
>JAAEQP010000720.1 GCA_024231375.1 bacterium
CGTCCAGGATGTGGCTGGCCTTGCCCCGCTCGTAGTCGAGCGTCGTGATGCCGTCTACATAGAGGCCCTGCCAGGGGCGCTCTTTGACGCACATGACGCCTTCGGGCCGCTGGTTGTAGAAATGCGCGATTACATCCATCCCCGTGCGTCCGGCGTCTTCGCCTCGGAAGGGCACGGCGCAGTCGAAGTACAGATGGTCCGGCTGATAGTCGTCGATCAGTTGCTTGACCCGGCGGGCCCAGTGGTCGCGCCACGACTTCGGAGGATCGTAGGGAGCCCGTGGATGCGTGCTCTGATCATCGTTGGGCGGATAGAGCCCTTGGCCTCGACCCTGGGCGCCGTCGTAGGGGACGCCTTTCTTGACGCCCTTGGTGTCGGCCTGGTTGGCGACGTTCAGCCAACTATAACTGCGCGACAGGTGGGTCGTGACGCCGAACCGCAGACCCGCCTTCAGCGTCGCGGCCCGCCACATCCCTATCAGGTCTTTCTTGGGACCTTTGTTGACCGCGTTCCAGGCGTGGTGCTTCGAGTCCCAAAGATCGAAGTTGTCGTGGTGCACCGCGCAGGGACAGAAGTACTTCGCGCCGGCGCGCTTGAACAACGC
>JAAEQP010000721.1 GCA_024231375.1 bacterium
CTCTTGCGGACGGGCATCACGGTCTTCGCGGTCGCACACGGCGCGCTCGGTTTCGAAATCTGCACCGAATACACCCAGCGAACAACGCTGCAAGGCGTCCGCTGGGGCTTCAACATGCTCATCAATCTCGCGGGCCCCGCCATGGCGTGGACACTTTTCTTCCCCGACCGCGCTGACGGCGGCAAGAGTACAGCGGTCGCCGAGAATTACGTTCACATGGGCGGCGTGTTCGCCATCGCCTCGCTGTTCTTCTTCGTGTTCGTGGTGTTTGCCACGCGTAAGTACATCGTCGACACGCGCAACAGCCAACGGTTCGACGCGCTGCGACCTTCAGCCTTGTTCAAGGATCTTTGGCGCACCATCCTCGACAAATACCCCCGCACCGTCTTCATCTTCATCGCCATCATCATGGTTGGCATCGTGCTGGTTTCTGCACTTCAGATGTACGTCTACGAGCACTTCATGGAGTTTCCCTCCAAGCAGAAGTCGTTCGTCCACGGAGCCACCATGGTCGCCTGCGGTCTGGGAGGACTGTTATCGCCCGTTCTGGTCAGGCGATTCGACAAGAAACCGGCAGTTTGCTTTGCCGCCATCCTGACCGTGATC
>JAAEQP010000722.1 GCA_024231375.1 bacterium
ATCCCGCAATCCCACTCAACCGTGTCAAAGGCAACCCGAACTCGCCTGAAGCCTTCATAGTCCCCTATCTTTCGGAACACTCCGAAATCAAGACGGGGCTTCATGTCGAGGATGCCTTCTTCGCCGTTGTCGAACACGATGGAGAGGGTGAAGTCCTCATTGGGAACAACCTTCGTCACGGACGGGTACATTTCTCTCTCCTCGTGAAGACTTGCCGCTTCCTTCACTTCGCCGCCTGAGGCGCCGGGCCATAAGCGTTGTCGAACACGTTGGTCTTGTCGGAGGCACGAACGGCGGCTGCGGGTTCGGTGTGTTTCTCGAACCAGTTGTGGTGCACATCGCAGCGGTCTTCGGGGACGCCGCGGATCACGACGGGGGTTTGGGGGGCGCGGAAGGTGTTGTTGTGGATGTCGATGGTGGTGCCTGCGATGTCGGTGCCGTCGTCGCGGTCGCGGCCGCCGTGCATGTCGAAGTAGTGCCCCGTGGCGTGGGGCAGGATCAGGTTCCAGGCCGCCTCGTACGCACATCCCGGGGCCCCGCCGGAGGCTATGTGATGCCTGCAGTAGTCGAACTTGTTCGCGATGATCGAGACCGC
>JAAEQP010000723.1 GCA_024231375.1 bacterium
AGGGATTCATTCCGAACCTCGAGTATCAAGTTCACGGGTTCGATCCTCCCGACATGGGAATCACGTTGGTGGTCCGCTTCTCGCGTTTTTCGTCCGGGTAGGCGATGCGGCCATGAAGCGACGTGAGCATTCTGCGGGTCACGACTTCCTTGATGGTGTCGAGGTCTTTCAAGGTGATGTCGCATTCGTCGAACTGGCGGTCGTCGGCCCGTTGCGTCACGATCTTATCCACCAACTCGCGAATTCGTTCCTCATTCGGGTTCTTGATTGACCGGACGCCCGATTCCACGGCATCGCAGATCATGAGGATGGCGGTCTCCCGGCGTTGCGGTCTGGGTCCGGGATACCGGAAGTCCTCCTGGCGCACGTCGTCGTGCTTCGCTTGGGCCAAGGCTTCCTGATAGAAGAAACTGATGAGACACGTGCCGTGATGCTCGAAGATGCCATCGATGATGGGTTTGGGAAGATGGAATTCGCGCGCCATCTCCGCGCCTTCGGACACGTGGGCCGCGATAGCGCGCGCGCTCAAGCGGGGCGACAATTCGTCGTGGATGTTGGATCCGGTTTGGTTCTCGGCAAAGTACTCAGGGCGCCGCAGTTTTCCGATGTCGTGGTAGTAGGCGCACACGCGCGCCAGCAGGCCGTTCGCGCCAATGGAGGCCGCGGCCGCTTCGGCGAGATCGCCGAGCATACGGCTGTGGGCATACGTGGCCGGCACTTCGATCGACAATCGGCTCAGGACCTCGTTGTTGAGATCGGAGTACTCGAGCAACTGGATGTCGGTGGTGACGCCGAACAGGCGCTCAAGGGGCGACAGCGCCGCGGGCACGATCAACAGGCATAGGACGCCGTTCACGACGATCCGGACGAAGCTGTCGAGGGAGTTCTCGCTGAACAGCGAATCGGTGGCCAGGACGAACGCGGCCATGGTGACCAGTCCGATGACGGTAGCCTTGAGCGCGGCGCTTGTGATGTCGGTCCGGCGCCGCACCACCGAGATGCTCAACACGCCCGCAAGCGCCATAGCGCAGTTCACGGCCAGGAGTTGCCAGTTGTAGTCGTATTGGATGGACAACAGGGCGGCGGTGAGAAACGCGGTCCAGACCGCCAGTCGCGCGTTGCTCAAGATGGCCAACAGGATGGCGCCAGCAGCCAGCGGCGTGACCAGGCCGCTGGGGTCGAAATAGTAGACCACGCGGCCGACAACGATGGTGGCGCACATCACCAGGAGCGCGAGGGCGAGGTTCTGATACGTGCTCTGGTGCTTGCCCGTCAGCAAGGGCAGCGTCTGCATGAGGCACAGGAGAATCAGACCCACCAGCAGCATGTGAGACAGGAGTGTGCCCACGGCACTGGCGATGGGTTGCTGGCCCACCTCCTTCAGGCTCATCATGGTCTCGTAGTCTTTGATCTGTTGAGGCCCCCAGGGGTCGCCCGCGCCCTGAATCTTGGCGTTTCGGCGGATGACGCGTGTGACGGGTTTGACGCTCTTCCTGGCGGCGATCTTATCGCCCTCGGTGGCGGCCTCATCGTACTCCAGCGTCTTGTCCACGTCGGCCCGTGCGAGTTCGATCGCCGCAGCGCGCAGGTCGTCCCAAGGCAGGGGCTTGTCGGGCTGCAGGCGCGACAGCCGCTGCACGGCCTTCTGGACCTGTTCGTCCAGGAGATCGCCACGCGCCTCGGCAGGTACGGGAACCTTGGCGAGCGGCAGAACGTCTGTATCTTCCTGATCGGCCGAGGGCTGGTCACGCCGGATCACGATTGGCCGGTCCGGGGCAGTCTTGGTCTCCTCGGCCCGGTCCCGTGGATCCATGACGCCGTATCTCAGCACGTACTCAAGGGACGACTTCGCCATATCGGTGAGTCGCGGCAGGTTGTGGAATACGAGCGGTTTGACTTCGGGCTCCTCGAGGCCCACTGTCTTCAGACCGTCCGCTGGCGGATCCTGGCCCTCTTTGGATTGTTCTTCAACGCGCTTGGGGATGGACGCCGGATCCGGGTCGAGCCACATGCCTAACTTTGCCAGATTCTCAACGTCCTTCAGATTGTCGTGTTCTTTGGCGAGTTCGGCGGCGTAGGCGGCCACCGCCTCACGAACCACATCGTTGGCGTCCTGCTTGGACGTCGAGGCCAGCAGAGCGGCCTGGATCGCCTTGTCAACGCCTTCCTGCTGCGCGGCTATCGCGTCTACCCGGCTCTCGAACTTGGCCAGTTGACGGAAGACGAGTGGCCAAGCCACGTAGTATCGATTTTCGATTTCCGCGGCCGCTGCCGCGCGAGCCTTGTTCGTGGCCTCTACGTCTTCACTGTCGAATTGGAACTCGGCGAAGTAGTCTTCGTGCGGAATGGCCTCGAAATCGACTTCGCGGCTGGCTTTGTCCGCGTACGGCACCAGCCGCTGCGTGACGGCCGTCACAAGCACCAGGAAGGCCAAGCCTATGGCAATGCGTGCCGCGCGACGTTCGCCTGGCGTGAACCGCCACGCGGAGCCGGCGGTCTGATAGGACGCCCCGCCCCGCGATTTCTTCTTGCTTTGTTTTGCGAATGCCATTACCGGTTGCCCGCGTCTCTTGCGGCCGAATCCTTCGAAGTCGAAGTCCCGTCCGGCTCTTCGGCGTCAGCCTCGTATGCGTCGACAATGTTCTGCACCAAGGGGTGCCGGACCACGTCGGCGCGAGTGAGGCTCACAATGGCGATGCCGTCCGTGCTCGCCAGGATACGCTTCGCGGTCACCAGCCCGGACGGCACGTTCTTGGGGAGATCGACCTGGGTCACATCGCCCGTCACGACCGCGCGCGATCCTTCACCCAACCGCGTGAGAAACATCTTCATTTGTTCGTTCGTGGTGTTCTGCGCTTCGTCGAGAATCACAAACGCGTTGCCCAGCGTCCGCCCGCGCATGAACGCCAGCGGCGCCACTTCGATCATCTCCCGGTCGATAAAACGCCGCACCCGCTCTACATCCACCATGGCATATAAGGCGTCGTAGAGCGGGCGCAAATACGGATTCACTTTCTGTTGGAGATCGCCCGGCAAGAATCCGAGACTCTCGCCGGCTTCGACCGCCGGACGGGTCAAAATAACCCGGTTCACTTCCTTATTCAGCAAGGCCGACACGGCAGCCGCCATGGCCAGGAACGTTTTGCCTGTCCCGGCAGGCCCGATGGCCAGAGTCACGCCGTGCGTCCGGATCGCGTCCAGGTAATCCGCCTGTCCGCGGGTGCGCGGCTTGATGCGCATGTCGCGCCGCAAGGCACGGGGCATCTCGCCCAGCACCGCGCCGAGGTCGTCGGCGCGCTGGTTGCGCGCCTCGTTCAACGCGTACGACAGATCCGCCACGGTCGGCGTGTGCCCACTGCGCACGGCGGTCAGCAACTCAGTCAGAGTCTGGCCGACCATGGCCGCGTCGGCTTCCTCGCCGATCACGACCACCTTTGCGCCGCGGTCCACGATCCGAACCGGCGTCTCCTGCTGGATGCGCTTCCGGAGTTCGCCGTTCCTGCCCAGGAGCTTTACGGCTTCTTCCTGGCTATTGAGCTGAATTTCGTGTGTCAGCTTCCGGGTGCTCTCTTTGTTCGGCTCGGGGCGCCGAATCCGGTTCCAATTCGATGCGATATACCTTTTCGCCCTCGCGAACCAGATTCTTGTTCCTTCGGATGGCCGCCTCGATCTCCACAGGATCGTTGTCCAGGCCCTTGACGCGGCGTTGAAGCCGCGCTTCGTCCTGTTCCAGGCCTCGCAGTTCCCGATCCAACTGCAGCACCTGGTCTTCGCTGCTCCGGCAGTACAAGTACAAACCGTATAGGTCGCGGTGATATGCATATCCCGCGGCCAACGCGCAAACCACGACCAGCGACAGCCAGTATCCTTTCTGCGAGCGTCCCGACATGGCCACTCCGACGGGGCGTCTTACTTCTTCCCGCCCGGTTTCTTCTTGGCGATGTTGGTGAACGCATCCATACCAAGGAACGCGGCCTGGTCGCCCAGTTCCTCTTCGATGCGCAACAACTGATTGTACTTGGCGATGCGGTCGCTGCGGGACGCCGAACCGGTCTTGATCTGGCCGGCATTCGTCGCCACCACCAGGTCCGCAATCGTGGAGTCTTCGGTCTCACCGCTACGGTGCGAGATGACCGCCGTGTAGCCGGCGCGCTGCGCCATGGCCACGGCATCCAGGGTCTCGGTCAAGGTACCGATCTGGTTCACTTTGACCAGGATCGAATTCGCCACGCCTTGCTTGATGCCCTTGCTGAGGTAGTCCACGTTCGTCACGAACAAGTCGTCACCCACGAGCTGGACCGTCTCGCCCACCATGTCCGTCAGGGCTTTCCAGCCGGTCCAGTCGCCTTCGTCCATCCCGTCTTCGATGGAGATGATGGGGTACTTCGCGGCGAGGGCGGCGAGGAATTCGGCGTTGTCCTTGCGCGACAGCTTCTTGCCTTCGGCGCTCAGGTTGTACTTACCACCCTTGAAGTATTCGCTTGCGGCGCAGTCCAAAGCGAGCCAGATGTCTTTGCCGGCCTTGTAACCGGCGCCCTTGATGGCCGTCAGGATGACGTCGATGGCTTCGGCGTTGGATCCCAGGTTCGGAGCGAATCCGCCTTCGGCGCCGCCCGCTGGGTTGAGGCCCTTCTTCTTGAGGACCGCCTTCAGCGCGTGGAAGACTTCCGTACCCATGCGCAAGGCCTGGCTGAAGGTCTTGGCGCCCACGGGCATGACCATGAACTCCTGGATGTCGACGTTGTTGTCGGCATGGGCGCCGCCGTTCAAGATGTTCATCATCGGAACGGGCAGCACGTGGGCGTTGGTTCCGCCGACGTAGCGGTACAGCGGCATTTCCAGCACGTCCGCGGCGGCCTTGGCCGTGGCCATGGATACGCCGAGAATCGCGTTGGCGCCGAGCTTGCCTTTGTTCTTGGTGCCGTCGAGCATGCACAAGGTCCGGTCGATCTCACGCTGGTTCAACGCGTCCAAACCCATGAGTTCGGGTGCGATGACGTCGTTCACGTTCTTCACGGCCTTGGTCACGCCCTTGCCGAGGTAGCGTTTGGCGTCCCCGTCGCGAAGCTCGACCGCTTCGTTCTCGCCCGTCGATGCACCCGACGGAACCGCCGCGCGGCCCATGACGCCGCTGGCAAGGAATACGTCCACTTCCACTGTGGGATTGCCGCGGGAATCCAGGATCTCGCGACCGACTATGCTTGTGATTCTGGTCATGTTGCGTTACCTCTCGCTTTCTTCTGCCCCATTCAGTCTAGCGCACCCTTCCGCGCAGGACAACGAGAAAATCAGCGCCAATCCGTCTCAATAGCGCCGGACCTCTCATGGGACTTGCCTTACTTCGCCTAAGCCAAGCCTATCTACCCTTTCCAAGGAAACAGGAAATCCCTGAATCCACGATTCAGGTAATCGTCTTTCTCGTCTTCTTCCGCCATGGCCGCTTTCCACTGGGCGATGCCTTCACCTTCCGGCGCGGCACCGACAATGGCGTATTTGCGGGCCAGCAACTCGTATATGCTCGATACGAGCACGCACACCAACGCGCCGTACAGGAACATAACCAGTGGGGTAAGAACCACCACAACGATAGTAACTCCAATGAGTTGGAGCACAATGCCGCACATCAGGAACGGATTGTCGAGCACCAACAGCGCCGTCAGTTTCACCGTCTTCAGCACGCCGTCCTTCTTCTGGACCAGGGTCGGCAAGGCCATCACCGAGGTGAGGCCCGCGAACAACAACGCCCAGAGCGCCAGCGCGCTGATGCCGTATCCCAGCCAGGGGACAGACTCCCGAAGCTTCACGGCATAGAACCAAACACTCGTTCCAAAGCAAGCGGTGACAATGAGATACAGCATGCCGAGCCCCATGGCCCGGCGCCAGTACGTCGCCATGCCTCGGAACATGTCGCCCACCGATCCGTCCCGCTCTTCGATCAATACCTTCGCCATATGGCACAACCCGGCCGTCACTACAGGTAGCACCAAGCCCAACGCTATGACCAGCGCCGGAGCGCCGAGTACGACTTGGGTGGCCACGTCGCGGGTCTGAAACGCGCCGAACGCGATAAACGCTGGAATAACAAGGGGTAACGACCAGATCAGACTCGCCAGGATGAGCTTGCCCAGGTGGTCGTAGGTAACCCAGAACGCCATCTTCATAGACCGGGCTAACATGAGTTGTACATGGAGGTTACAGGAACACCCGCACGCGGCTGCGCTTGCGCAGTTCGCCCATCCATTTCTGGTACCGGGTGTCGGCCGCCCGCGCCCGAAGCGTGGGTTCGATTTCCTTGCGCACCTCGTCCAAGGGGGCCAGCCCGGCTTCTTCCTTCCGGTCCACCCTCACCACGTGGAATCCGAATTCCGTTTCCACGATGCCGCTGATGGCGCCTTCGGATGTCGAGAAAGCCGCCTCGTCCAGGGGCCCCACCAACCGGCCGCGGGTCACCCAGCCGATGATGCCGCCCTCTTCCGCATTCGCGGCGCCGGAGAACGCTTCGGCGAGATCGGCGAAATTGGCGCCCGCCTCAAGCTCCAATTTCACTTCTTCCAAGCGCGCCTTGGTCAGCGCCGGGTCTTCGCCCTCTTTCCGGGGAAGCATGATCTGGCGGCATCGAACGCGCTCGGGCCGCTCGAATTCGCTCTTGTTGTCTTCGTAGTACTGGGCCACCTCGGATTCCGAGACCACCACGCCCTTCTCCAGGGCTTCGTGTTTGTGCCGGGCCATGGCCCACGACATGTACCGCTTCTTCAGCCGGTCCCGAAGATCGCTCATCGTCTCGCCGGACGCCTCGAGGTCGTTCAGGAACTCCTCCACCGTGTCGTACGGCTTCCGCAGTTCCTGCAACTCTTTCTCGATGGCGTCTTCGTTCAACTGGATGCCCGCGAGCTGGGCCTCCCGGTAGAGGATCTTGCTCTCGATGGCTTGTTCGAGCGTCGCCTTCACCCGCTTGTCCACGGCCCGATTGAACTCGGCCGCATTGGTCGCCTGGCTGCGCAACGCGCGCACTTCCGGGGCGATCTCCGTCATGATATCGCTGAGCAGGATCACTTCCGTGTCGATGGTCGCCACGACTTGGTCGACGATTTCCGCCCCGGCGTCGAACGCCGTTCCCGTGCAGACCACCGCGACCGCCATCACCGCGGCGAAAGCCACTGCCTTGGTCCTGTGTGCGAGCCTGTATCTGTCCACGTGTTGCGCCCTGTAAAGTTGTACCCATGTCATGCGAACGCGCGCAGTCCGCGCACGCTCACAGCACGTAGGTTATGTGGGGAAAACACTTTCCACGTATTGCGAAAAGCATAGCACACGGCCAGAGGTTGCGCAACTAATCGAGCCGCTCACGCAAGCCAGCCGGAGCCCGGATTCGAAGAGAAGGAGATGGGGGGATTGGAGGGGGATTCGGAGATGAAGAGAATGGGGACCGACGCAACCACGCGGTCAGCACTCCCTGCCCAAGCGTGCCCTCACTTCATCCAGCATCGACAGAACGGTTGAGACTCTCTTGCGAGGAACAGCCCACCAATATGTCCGGTAGTGAAACTCGTGAAGCCATAGGTTGCCTGAAAAGGAACAGGAGTCTTTCGGCATGTCGAGCAGGAATCTGAGGACTTCGGGATAGTGTTTGCTCAGACACCAAACCTTGAAACGGCCTTTCGTGGTCACCGTCCCGAGCACATGGACGTCAAACCGCACGTGGGTGACGTCTTCTCGTTGCACGGTCACCTTCCGGCCCGGAAGACTCCGACCCGTGAGGACGTCGCCCTCGACTCTCAGATTCCACGGCGACAGGTACAGCATTTCTCCTCCAGCAGCAGCCGCCCATTGCTCGCGCCACCATCATAGCACGCCGCAGTCGGTTCCCTCCCTCCAACCATCAGTGTTCCCCGCTGTGGCACGGCTTCCTGACCGCGCCACTCATACGACCGCCAGGTCTCCACCCCCTCCCCATCCAGTCAATCCTGTTATCCTGTCAAGACGCTCGGATTGCCTTTCATTCCTCCCCATTCGGGCACATTCGTGTCCGGCTTGCTCGCCATTCGTGTGTATTCGTGACAATCTTGATTGCTTCATCACGCCGCGTGCGACCCTGCGCCTCAATGCGCTATGCTGACGCGCTCCATCGGCGTTCGGGGAACAGGAAGGATCTTCATGCTGTACGCACTCATTCTTGCCTGGCTGGGTCTGTCGGCCGCCGAGTCGCCCGACTACGTACCCGAACCACAACCATGCCCCAGCGACCTCACGGTGGGCTGCTATTACTTCCCCGGCCATTTCAGTCCCTTCCGCTGGACGCCCATGCGCGACGCGGGGTTTCCCGTGCCGGTGCTCGGCTACTACCGCGACGGCGATCCCGAAGTCAGCGACTGGCACGTCAAATGGGCCGTGGAGCACGGCATCGACTTCTTCGCCTTCGACTGGTACTGCCATTACGAGACGGGCCCGAGCCCGACGCACAACAAGGCGTTGGACGAAGGGTTCCTCCGCGCGCGGTACCGCGATCACATGGACTTCTGCCTCATGTGGTGCAACGAAGGCGGCGAGGAGCGGTACACGGAGGACCAGATCCGAAAGCTCTCGCGGACACTGACGGACCGCTACTTCTCTCAGCCGAACCATCTCAAGATCGATGGGGACAACGTGTTGATTGTCTCCCGCCCGGACCATTTCCTTGCCTCCTTTGGCGAAGAAGGCACGGCGCGCATGTTCGAGGAGATCGACGCCATGTCACGCGCGGCGGGATGCGGTGGGTTCTTCCCAATCTCCAAAGGCCACAACGACCAGGCGCAACTCAAGCGTGCGGGATTCCGCGCCATCACGGCCTACAACTATCCCCAGGCCGGGATGACCGAGGCGCAACGCGAAGCCGGGAGCGCGCCGTACGCGGACATGGTCCGCGGCATGGAAGACATCTGGAAAGACGTCACCGACGTCGGCGTGCTTCCCTATATCGTGCCCGTGTCGCCCGGCTGGGATTCGCGCCCGTGGTACGGCGACCGCGCGCTGGTCCGCACCAATCCGAGCCCGCGCCTCTACCGCGACATGTGCATGGCGTCGCGGCGGTACGTCGATCCCAAGTTGAACATGGTCATCGCCGAATGTTGGAACGAATTCGGTGAAGGCAGCTACGTCGAACCGACACTCAGGTACGGATTCGGATCGCTCGACGCCATGCGCGACGCCTACTGCCCCGACAACCCGTACCACGAAGACGCCACGCCCCAGAGCGTGGGACGTCCCGCGCCCGTTTTCGATGCGATTCCCGGCGACGCGGCCGACCTGTTGGCGCGCGGCGACAACCTGCTGTTCAACGGCGACATGGAAAGCGGGTGGGGATGGTGGACCTACACGGGCAAGGAAGTCCGCGTGACCGACGTTCGCCACGAGGGCAACGCTTCAATCTGCATCCCCAACGGGCAGGGCGCAAAGACCGAGTGGCGTATGCCCATACCGGAGTCGCGCACCGTGCGCGTGACGTTGTGGTACGGCCAGCCCGAGGGCAGCACCACGGCCGTGAAGGCCGCCCTCTTCAAGGGCACACGCTGGCTCGGCCGATACGCAGAAGTGACCGCCCTTCCCGCCACGAACGGTGAATGGAAGCAACTTGAAACCACGCTCAAGATCGACGACGCAGAAGTGACCGCCTTCAACCTAGAGTTCATCGCCCGCGGCGGCGCGTGCTACGTCGACGATGTCGACGTGCGTGCGGTGACTGGCAACTAACGGAGTGTCGGCACGGCCAAGAGAGATGCCGATCCGGTCGTTACATTCTTTTTACAGTCACCCCACATAGGATCGCGTATATTTCTCAAGGGCAACGATGTGAGGAGGACAAGTGATGAAGTCGAACGCGTGTGAAGAAGGAACCCTCCGCTGCACACCAAAGAGGAATTCCCGCCGTGCCGGGGCGCAGTCTGTACGGAAAGCGGTGACGGTCATGCCACCGATTTTGATGATTGCCTTCCTTTCCTGCACGTCTCCAAGTGACCCCCGGGAATCGTCGCCTGAGGTTGCGCCGGCCATGTCTACGGGCGAAGCCGGTGATTCCGGCTACAATCACTTCTTGTTCACCACGTTCGCTGAACAAGGTGTAGACGCCCTTGTCCTTGCTGAAATCCACGATTCGAGCTTCGAATTGCAGGAGGTGGCCAGGGCGGAGCATTTTGGCTTTCCCCTTTGCGTCCGCGACGGACGTGCCTACTTCAAGCATCTCAGCAGGTTCTTCTGCATCGACCTGAAGACCGGACAGCGGAGCGATCTCCCTCTCCTGAATCCGTACGATGTGACGTGCTGTTTTGCCGACGACCGTCTGTACTCGGCCATACGCCAGGGCGGCGTGCTGACGATCCGCATCCACGATTTCCAGACGCGGGCATATCGCGACGTGAAGGTCGTGCATACGGCGTTCCTCCCTCTTCCGAACGCCGAGGTCTTGAGGCACAGGTTCGTTGACGCGGGGGCGTCTGCCGAGGAGCCTGGTGTTCATGACAAGCATAGGCCGGACTCCATCGCCGTCTCACCCGACCATACACGACTGGCCTTCTTCGACGCGGTGGAGCCTGCCTTCATCGGCGGTTTCAGGCTGGCCGTCGTCGATCTCGCGCGTGCCATAACGACGTACGTAGGCCCGATCGTCGACTACAACGAACACTCGTCGTCCAAGCACGTCTCCTACCCGCCCTACGTGTGGTTGGACTCGGATCACGTACTTCTTGCCCATAAGGTCCCAAAGCCTGAGGGGGGAATTGGCCCCACATTGATCTCCACGTTCGGCCTTCTCACAGGAAGCCTGCGCGATGTAGCGGAAAGCCCTAGCCGTGCTCCGACGGACTATGCCCGCCTCACCTGCTGCTGCGACGACGGCCCCGTATACACCGAGACAGCGGCGGGCCGATTCCGAGTGGATGTCGAATCCAACACGCTGGTAGAAGACGACAGCGTCGGAGCAGGTTTCGCCTTCGCCCGGCGGCAGCGCGGAACCGAGGTCCACTACGACGGCCGGCTTATCGAGCGAATGGAAGAATATGACCCGACCGGAGGTGGTTGGCGTCGCATCGATTGCGTGACCGTGTCACCCGACGGAAACCGCGCCTGTATGGTCGTCCACGACCAATGCAATTGGCTGGGTCCCGGTCTGCGGCTCTATGATGTTGCTCAAGGCGAGGTCCGCGTCGTGCCGCGCGGCAGCCTGCAGAACCATCCTATGGCCGAATCGGGTGGAGGCGAAAAGAGAGGGTGGGTGCTCTGGGTCGCTGACGAAGACCTCGAACCAGTGGCCGACCCACCGGAGCCTCCTGAGGGATGGACTCCTTTCTGACAGGATTACAGGATGGACCGGATTGGGGAGACCTTGCGGCTGCGGATTGACCTAGAGCGGTGCAGG
>JAAEQP010000724.1 GCA_024231375.1 bacterium
CTCTACGACGCGCTACGGTCGAGCGGGATTCGTCACGTGTTGGCGCGGCACGAGCAGGGGGGCGGGTTCATTGCACAAGGCATGGCCCGTGCCACGGGCCGGGCCGCTGTGTGTCTGGGTACGTCCGGGCCGGGCGCCACAAATCTGTTGACGGCCATTGCCGACGCCAAGCTGGATTCGGTTCCCATCATTGCCATCACGGGCCAAGTCCCTTCGGCCATGATAGGCACGGACGCGTTTCAGGAAGTCGACACCTACGGGCTGACAGTGCCCATTACGAAACATAACTTCTTTGTCCGCGATGCGGCCGAATTGCTGGAGATTATCCCGCAGTCCTTCGCGATTGCGGAGTCGGATCGGCCGGGGCCGGTCGTTGTCGACGTCCCCAAAGATGTCCAGAAGCAGGAGATTGAGTTCGACGCATGGCCGGAGCCTTGGCAGCCGGAGGCGCCCGAACCGTGCGACTCGGACGCGGCTGCGCAGCTAGTCGATCGGATACATCGGGCCGAGCGGCCGGTGCTGTACGTCGGCGGTGGTGTCATCGCGTGCGGTGCGTCGGATAACCTGACTGCGTTCGCGCGCAAGAACGGTATCCCCGTGACCTGCACGCTGAACGGGCTGGGTGCGTTTCCGCCGGACGACCCGCTGTATCTGGGCATGCTGGGGATGCATGGCGCGCGGTACACGAACTTCGCGCTTGACGAGGCCGACCTGCTGATCGCGTTGGGCGTCCGGTTCGATGATCGCGCCACGGGACGCGCCGCGGATTTCTGCCGTCACGCGGACATTGTCCACGTCGATATCGACCCGTCAGAGATCGACAAGATCAAAGCGGCGAATCTGTCCATAGCGGGCGATGTCGGCGCGATGCTGCGTGCCGCGATGCTGTTGTTGCGCGAGGACGACCGTTCCGAGTGGAACCGGCGTATCGCCGAACTGCGCACGGAGCACCCGTTCGTGGGTCCGGAGAGCGATGACCCGCTGCTGCCGCTGAACTTCATCCAGCGGCTTGCGGACTTCGTTGAACCCGATACGGTCGTCACTACCGATGTGGGCCAGCATCAGATGTGGGTGGCCCAGGCGTACCCGTTCAGGCGTGCCCGTACACTTCAAACGTCGGGCGGGCTGGGAACGATGGGATTCGGACTGCCCGCGGCCATTGGCGCCGCGTTGGCGCGGCCGGGCGAACGGGTGGTCTGTGTCAGCGGCGACGGTTCGATTCTAATGAATATTCAGGAGTTGGCAACGTTGGCGGAACTGGGACTCGATGTGACGGTCCTCATCATGAACAACGAACGCCTGGGATTGGTCCGGCAGCAACAGGAGTTGTTCTACGGCGAGCGCTACCACGCATCCACCTTTGATGCTACGCCGGATTTCGCGGCCATCGCGCGGGCCTTTGGCGTTCGCGGGATCGATCTGGACGACGAGGCGGACCCGATGGCGGCGTTGCACGATTCCTTGACGGCACCCGGGCCGTGCGTGGTCAATGTTCCGATTCACCACGCTGAGAACGTGTTTCCCATGGTTCCCCCTGGCGGCGCGAACCACGAAATGATTGGAGGAGGATTGGCTCATGCGTAAACCGGTTATCGAACTACGGGTCAACAACCATGCGGGTGTGATGTCGCACATCACCGGACTGTTCGCACGGCGCGCGTTCAACATCGAGGGCATTCTGTGCGGCCCCATCGGAGATGGCGAGACGAGCCGCATGTACCTGTTGGTGAACGAAGACGCGCGCTTGCCCCAACTCGTGAAGGAACTTCACAAGCTGCACGACGTGCTGGAGGTAGCGGACCGCGATGATTACGACCGGTCGATCTTCGACCGGCTGCACGAGTTCGTGGAGGGCGAAGCGGTGATGTAGAGACGGACGGCACACAGAGGACTTGGGAGGTCCACGGGGCCGATAGCGCGCCCGACGAGAGCGGGCAATGTGCTATAATCTGGCCTGTTGTGGTTGTTGCGAGAATGTCCGCGCTGAGGATGTTGCACATGGCGCACGCGCATCTGGCCTGCCCCTCTTGTTCGAGGACCCACACTGATGGATAACTACGAACTCGTGTTGAGATCTGAGGACGGGGAAACCGTCCGGCACCCCGTCACGAGCGATGGGCTCACGGCGGGTCGTCTCTCCACGTGTGAGATTCCCCTGAACGATTCCATGGTGTCACGGAAACACGCCCGAATATGGGTAGAGGATGACACCGTATTCGTTGAAGACTTGGGGTCCATGAACGGTCTTCGGGTGAATGGGCGGCGCGTCTGGCGGGGCTGCCTCCTGGATGGAGACGAACTGGTGATCGGCGAGCAGGTGATGGTGCTTCATCGCCGGGGCGCGACGAGCATCATGGACGGCGGGTCGTCGATCTCGCTGGCCGACGCGGACACCCTGGTCGACGGGATGGTGGAGTCGGGGGGATCGCAACGTCTTGTCGTGCTCTACAAAGCGTCGCAGCTACTCGGTTCGGTGTTCGACATGGACGAACTGCTGGACCGGACGCTGGGACTGGTGATGGAGGCGATTCCGGCGCGGCGGGGCTATATTCTGACCCGGTACGAGGGCGAGACCGAGCCGGTAGTACGTGCCAGCCGCCTCGCGCATGAAACGCATGAAGATCTGCCCATCAGCGAGAACATCATCGACCACGTGTTCGCGTCGCAGGAGTCCGTGCTCACTTCATGTGCCAAGGAAGATTCCCGGTTCGGACTGGCCAAGAGCGCGGTGCAACATGACATCAACGCGGCCATGTGCGTGCCCTTGCAGGCGGCTCAGAGTCTGCTCGGCGTCGTCTACGTGGATTCCGGTTCCTTGGCGGACCCGGAGTTCTTCAGCGGCGATGAACTCGAGTTGCTGACGGCCATCGGCCGGGTCGTGGGCGTGGCGGTGGACAATGCGCGCATGCACGCGGAGAAGGTTGAAACCGAGCGGCTGGCGGCCATCGGTCAGGCCACGGCCGGCATCGGGCATTGCGTGAAGAACATCCTCGCTGGCGCCAAGGGCGGCGGCGAGTACATCGACTTGGGCATCGCCGAATCCGAGTGGCGGTATGTGAAAAAGGGACGGTCACTCCTGGGCAACTCGGTGGGTCGGATCGAGGACATTGTCGTCAACCTTCTGACATTCTCACGCGGCCACGAACCCGAATACACGCGGACCGATGTGAACGGGCTCGTGGCAGAGGCCGTGCAGGTGGCGGGGCCGAAAGCTGAGAAAGCGCACGTGGCTCTCGCATTTGAACGGGGCGGGTTGGATACGGTGTTCATGGATGGGCGCAGCGTATTCCGTGTGGTGTTGAACCTCGTGACGAACGCCATTGAGGCCTGTCAGAAGCGCGGCGGGGAAGTCACGGTGAAGACGCGGCAGGAGGCCACTGCCATCCGTATCGACGTGTGCGACACGGGGGAGGGGATCCCCGACGATTTCCGGGACAAGCTCTTCCTCGCGTTCAGCAGCACGAAAGGCTCTGCGGGAACGGGGCTGGGCTTGGCGTGCAGCCAGAAGATCGCGCGTTCGCACGGCGGCGAGATCACTGTTGACAGCGTGTTGGACAAGGGGTCCACGTTCACGCTGCACCTTCCAATCCGCCACGAAGATCCCACCAAGCAGCGCGAGACGACGCGGCATCACGTGAAGACATCGGAGTGACCGGCCCTACCGCAGCTTCGTCCACAGAAACAACACTGTGAACCCCGCCAGGAAGAGCATTCCTGCCCACGCGTAGAGGTGGAGCCAGAACTTGGGCCGGTGTTCGGCGGGCATGTGTTTGTCGGTAACCACCCGATAGTTCAGGAACGCCAGCATAGGGGCAAGGATGAAGGCCATGACGGTGGCCGTGGTAAGCATGTGGACCATCGTCTCGGCGAACCAACCGATGATGGCAAGGGTCGTGACCACGAAGAAGCCCATGATGGACCAGTGGAACCAGTCCTCGCGGCCGGCGCGTTCCTGGGAGGCGTCACGTGCCAATAGCAGACAGGAGTGGATGGTGCGCGTGTACGCGTCGAAACAGGTGAGCGTGGTGCTGAACATGCACGTGAACGCGGCCGTGGCTACGAGGTAGAAGCTCCACGACCCGAGGGTGTCGGTGTACAGTTCGAAGAGTTCGCCGGCGAATCCGATGCCGCCTTTGGGGAACGTCTCTCCCGTACCGTACATAACCAGAGCGCCCAATCCCAGGAAGAACAGGGCGAGAATGGCGGTGCCGATGAAGCCCACGTTGAAATCGATGAGTGTTTCACGGAAGGTCGCTGTGTGGCCGGTCTGTTTGCGGCGTTGCACGGCCCACAGCGTCGGCCACACGGACCCATCAATCGGGGCTGGCATCCACCCCATCAGCCCCAGCAAGAAGACGATGCCCGCGGCGTTCCACACGGAAGGCCGCTGAAAGTCGGGCGCGGCGTTGCCTCCGTGGACAGCCGCCACGAAGAAGGCCGACACCGTGCTGATAGCCAGCACAATCATGATGACCTTCACCGTGCCATCCAGCACGGCATAACGCCCAAAGGCCAGAATCGCGGTGCAGACAGCAACCACCAGAAGCGTCCACGTGAACATGTTCAGGGGGATGAAGCCAATTGATTCCACGGAGATGAGCCGTCCCGCCAGGCCCGCGGTCACCATGGTCACGGCCGCGAGGTTCACGATGCCGCTGACGAAGGCGATGGCCAGGAAACACCATAGCGTCCATTTGCCGACGCGGCGGTATCCGACCAGCATGGTTTCTCCGGTCGCGCCCGAATAGCGGTAGGCGAATTCGAAGAAGGGGTACTTGAAGAAGTTCGCCAACACCACCGCCCACACCAGCGCGAATCCGTAGACGGCCCCTGCTCGCGTGGACTGCACCAGGTGCGATCCGCCGATGGCCGCGCCGGCAAACAGAATCCCGGGTCCGATGGCTTTGAGTACGCCGGACAGTGGTGACGTGCGTTGGTCGTGCATGGTGCCCCCAGGCGTTGCGTGTAACGTAAGATACCCGTCCGAAGAACAGGATGCCGGGAATTCTATAGGAGATGGGGAACCGCGGCAAGTTGGATGTGGAGCGGGGGGGCAAATGAGCGGCTGGCCAAAGAGACGC
>JAAEQP010000725.1 GCA_024231375.1 bacterium
ACGGGGACAGTAACCCTTTAAGTGAGTACTATTCGTAGTTTTGTTTTCAGTCTCTCGCAGGAGATGGAGATAACCAGGTGATATCTCGCAGGACATTTCTTCTCGGTTCGTTGGCAGTGGCGGGTACGCGTGCGTTTGGCGCGGCGAAGCCGGTGTCGGCGAATGAGAAGTTGAACATTGCTTGCGTGGGCGTGGGTGGCCGGGGGTGTGCAAACCTGGCGGGCATCTACGGTGAGAATACGGTCGCTCTGTGCGATGTGGACCAGACCCAGGCCGCGTTGGCCTACCGCCGGTATCCGAAGCTGCCGCGGTATACGGATTTCCGAGTGATGTTGGAGAAGGAACAGGACATCGACGCGGTGGTGGTGAGCACGCCGGATCACATGCACGCGACGGTGGCCCAGACGGCGATGGCCCTGGCCAAGCATGTGTACGTCGAGAAGCCGATGGCCCACACGGTGGGCGAAGCCCGCAGCATGGCTGCGGCGGCGAAGCGCTATGGTGTGGCCACCCAGATGGGCAACCAAGGGCATTCAGGCAAAGGCGTCCGCCAGTTGTGCGCCATGATCGCTTCGGGCGCGATTGGCCCGGTGCGCGAGGTGCATGCCTGGACCAACCGTCCCACCTGGCCCCAGGGTCTGCCTGCCCCGGAAGGGTCTTCGACACCGCCGGATACGCTGGACTGGGACCTGTGGCTCGGCAGCGCGCTGGACCGTCCCTTTGTGGCGCGCCACAATCTGACGGGTGTGAAGTGCTATTGCCCGCTCGTGTGGCGGGGCTGGTGGGATTTCGGTGGCGGGGCCTTGGGCGATATGGGCTGCCACATCCTGGACCCGGTGTGGTGGGCGCTGAAGCTCGGCGCGCCGGAGGCGGTCGAGTGTGTGAGCGCGGAGAATGCGACGCCCGCGGGTGCGCCGACGAAGTCGGTGCTGCGCTACGAATTCCCTGCGCGGGGCGATCTGCCCCCGGTGAAGGTTCATTGGTACGATGGCCGGACCTTTTCGGGGACGGTCGAGGGCGTCGACGGCGCGGAAGGCTTGCAGCATAGGGATTGCGGGTCGCTCTTCGTGGGTGATGATGGCTGTATCGTGACGGATGAGTATGGCCAGGACCCGCGCTTGTTGCCGGATGAGAAGATGCAGGACTACACCATGCCCGACTTGGCCGTGCCGGAGTCGCCGGG
>JAAEQP010000726.1 GCA_024231375.1 bacterium
ACGTTGTGGAGCGTAGCGACAAGCTCGTGCCCGGCAACGACCCGACCCTGCTGTTCACCAGCGCGGGCATGGTCCAGTTCAAGTCGTACTACTCCGGGGATGTGCCCGTGCCTTACCGGCGCGCCACAACGGCTCAGAAGTGCCTCCGCGCCGGTGGTAAGGCCAACGACCTCGACGAGGTAGGCAAAACCGCCCGGCACATGACCTTCTTCGAGATGATGGGCAACTTCTCGTTCGGCGACTACTTCAAGCAAGAGGCCATCGTCTGGGCGTGGGAATATGTCACGCAGATACTGAAGCTCAATGCCGAAGATATCTGGGTCTCCGTCTACGACGACGACGACGAAGCCAGCGACATGTGGGAGCGGGAAGTCGGCATGCCGGCCTCGCGGATCGTGCGTCTTGGCGCCAAGGACAACTTCTGGGGTCCCGCGGGCGACACGGGCGCGTGCGGGCCTTGCTCGGAACTGCACCTGGACCTTGGCGAAGACATCGGATGCGGCCGTCCCGACTGCGGGCCAGGCTGCGAGGAATGCGGGCGGTACCTGGAATTCTGGAATCTCGTGTTTCCCCAGTTCGACCACCAACTGGATGGGTCCAGGCCTCAATTGAAGAACCGGGGCATCGACACCGGCATGGGCCTGGAGCGCGTGGCCATGCTTCTCCAAGGCAAGGAGACCGTGTTCGACACGGACGGCGTTCTGCCCATCATGGAAGCCATTCGCACCCTCACGAAGGTGCCTTACGAAGACAACCCCGTACCCTACCGCGTGAGCGCGGATCACGTACGCGCCCTGTCGTTTATGATCGCGGACGGCATACTGCCCGGCAACGAAGGCCGGGGCTACGTGGAGCGGCGGCTGCTGCGCCGGGCCGCCCGGTTCGGGCGTGAATTGGGACTGGAACAGCCCTATCTATACAAGATCGCCCAGACCGTCGTGGACCTGATGGGCCACCAGTACCCCGAATTGGCCGAAAAGCGGGTCCAGATCGAGAAGATCATTCTGACCGAGGAAGAACGCTTCCAGAGCACCTTGGCGCGGGGCATGGACCTGATCGAGGAGATCTTCGAGAAACTCGGCGACGAGAAGTGCGTGCCGGGCGAGGAGTTGTTCCGCCTGCACGACACCTATGGCTTCCCCCTGGACCTTGCCACGGACATTGCCGAGGACCGGGGCTTCCAGGTGGACCGGGAAGGATTCGACGCCGCCATGTCCCGGCAACGCGAGCAGGCTCGGAGTGCCTGGAGCGGTTCGGGCGAAGAAGCCCTCGCGCCGGTATACGGTGTCGCGCGCGACGAAGTGGGGGACACCGAGTTCGTCGGGTACGACGCCACGGCTTGTGAAGCCACGGTAAAGGCCATTATCCGAGGCGGTGAGCGCGTGGAGCTGGTATCGATGGACGAGCAGGCCGAGGTCGTCCTCGACCGGACGCCCTTCTATGCTGAGGCTGGCGGTCAGGTCGGCGATACGGGAACTCTCGAGGGCGCTGAAGGAGCGGGGCACGTGTCCGGTGCGAAGCGCCTGGTCGGGAATATGACGTTGCACACGGTGAAGGTGACTCTTGGGGCCCTTCGCGTGGGTGATACGTTGCAGTCTCAGGTCGAGCCCGACTTGCGCGTTGCCACGCAAGGCCATCACACCGCCACGCATCTGCTCCAGGCAGCCCTGCAGAATATTGTAGGCGATCACGTGCACCAAGCCGGTTCGCATGTTGGTCCGGATCGGCTACGGTTCGATTTTACCCATTTCGAAGGGGTGGGCAGTGACCGGTTGTTGGATATAGAACGCGAAGTAAATCGTTATATTAGGACCGATTCGCCCGTCGAGACCAATCTGATGGACCTGGACGAGGCTCGGGCGGCAGGCGCCATGGCCCTGTTCGGCGAGAAGTACGATGACGAAGTCCGGGTCGTGAAGACCGGTGACATCAGCATGGAGTTGTGTGGCGGAACGCACGTGCGGCGGACGGGCCAGATCGGGTACTTCAAGGTCCTTACCGAATCGTCGGTGGCTGCGGGCGTGCGCCGAATCGAGGCCGTGTGTGGCGAGCAGTCGGTCACGACGGTGCAGTCCCGCGAACAGCAGCTCTCGGGCGCGGCCCAGATGTTGAACGCTCCGGCGGAGGAACTCCACGCCCGTGTCGCGGCATTGATGGACGAGAACAAGCGCCTCGCGCGCGAAGTGACCAAGTGGAAGCAGGCCGCGGCAACCGGCGGCTCGGTGGACTACCTATCCGGAGCACAGGACGTGGCCGGTGTGAAGTTGGTGGCCGCCGTGGTGGACGATCAGGATCCCGCCGGGCTGCGGATGGTGATGGACAACTTGCGCGACCGTCTCGGATCGGGCGTGCTGGTGCTGGGCAGTGCCTCGGAAGGCAAGGTCTCGTTGATCGCAGCCGTGACGAAGGATCTAACCGGACGCGTCAAAGCAGGCGACATTGTGAAGCAACTGGCCCCGATCGTGGGCGGTGGCGGCGGCGGTCGGCCGGATATGGCACAGGCAGGCGGCAAACTGCCCGACAAGCTGCCTGAAGCCATCGCCAAGGCGGCCGAGGTCGTCGGGACCCTGTTGGGCGCCTAGTAGTAGAATGCAGGAAGTCCGAACCTTGGAGGTTTCGGCCATTGGCTGAACTAGGCAGAAGCGTAGGGCTGGACGTGGGCGACGTGCGTATCGGCGTGGCTGCCACCGATCCCTTGGGGATTCTGGCGCAACCGCGCGAGGTGATTACGCGGTCCACCCTTGATCAGGACCTCGCGGCCGTCAAACGCATCGTTGAGGAATGCGAAGCCGTTCGGCTCGTGGTCGGGCTCCCACTGAACCAGAAAGGGGAAGTGGGACCGCAGGCCGAGAAGGTACTGGCCTTCATCGACCAGGTGCGGACGGTGCTCGACATCGAGATCGTGACCCAGGACGAGCGTTTTTCGACGGCGGCCGCGGAGCGGGGCCTCATCGAGGCGAACGTCAGCCGCAAAGGCCGAAAGAAGGTCGTCGACAAGATCGCCGCCCACCACATCCTCCAGACCTGGATGGATCGCCAGGCGAACCTGCGGGCGCGCAACGGCGAATGAGCGAGGCGCAGGAGCCACAAGCGACCCCGAAGCGGTCCTGTGTGCGCGTTCTCTTCCGGCTCTGCCTCTATGCCACGGCGATTCTGGCCCTCCTCGCGGTAGGGACAGGCCTAGCCGGCTACCTTGTCTACGACTACGTCACCCAACCCGGCAACCCCGGCGAACTCATGCGCGTCAGCGTGCCCGAGGGCGTTGCGGGCTACCACGTCG
>JAAEQP010000727.1 GCA_024231375.1 bacterium
AGTCGGTGTGGTAATAGGTGTTGTAGTAGAGATGATGGAAATTGTAGGCCGCCCAGTACCCGTCAAACCCCAGCCGGTCGGGTCCTGGCGGGACAAACGAGTTCTTCGGGTCGAAATGCCGGCCCAGTTCGTTGGCGTAGAGGTGCCATTTCCCGATGTAGCCGGTGCGGTATCCGGCGCGCGTGAGCACGTGGCCGATGCATTCGTGGTTGGTGTTCATACGGAGTTCGTTGATCACCATGCCCGTGCTGGTGGGGTACTTGCCCGTGAACAGGGATGCGCGGAACGCGGCACATACCGGCATGGTGGACACGGCGTTGGAGAAATCGACGCCTTCCCGCGCGAATTGGTCGATGCGCGGCATACGCGCCTTGTCCGCCCCTGCGTATCCGCAATGGTTCCGGCCCAACTGGTCGGCGAACACGAATACCAGGTTCGGGTGCGCGGGCTGATCGGCGCCCATGGCCCGGTCCCCCAATCCGCACGCGGCTACCGTCGCCGTGGCCCCCGCGGCCCGAAGAAACGCGCGTCGTGACGGTTGATGCATGAATAGTGTCCCCCCTGCAATCTCGGAGGCCCCTGCCCGAATCTAGAACATGGAAACGCTATACGCGATCACAAATTCGAAGGCCATGGCTGACAGGTTCAAGAGTACGCCGATCAGCGAGATGATGCCGTTTTCCGCGAACAGCTTCCTGCTCCGCCCTTTCCACAACAACAGGAAAGGCCACCATCCCACGAGGAAGGCCAGGTACGTCAGGCCCCCGGGGAAGCCCAGCACCAGGAACCCGATCCGGGCTTCCTCGACCGTGTCGCCCGACATGAAGAGGAAGAGTGCGATAAATGCGCCCTGGTAGAGGATTGTCACCAGGGCGAGTGCGACGTTGATACGCGAGAGCTTGTCCATGGCTTTCATGGCGCGTTCCCCCCGGTTGCGGCCAGTGAGCGTGAGGTGAGTATAGCATGGGGTAGGGCGATGGACGGGTATGGACAGACATGGACGGGATGGACGAAGAGCGGGTGCGTCATTCGGCGCGGAGATCGTCGATGAAGTCGGCGTCGGGGGTGATGTCGGATGGCTCGACGTGGAGCACCTCTACGATGATTTCCTGGAGCTTGCACCAGACGTTCTCTTCATTCCGGGGATTCCCGCCGGCGTACGGATGGAGGGCCCATTGCGGTAGGGCGCGCAGCAGACCGCGCATGGTGGCATGACGACGTCCGAAATGCACAGCGAAAGGACGCGTGAGCCCCCAGAGGATGAAGGGACCTCCCAGCACTGCCAAGGCCAAGGGAACCGCGGCCCACAGGTGCAACGGCCAGAGCCAGTGGCCAATGGCCCCGAGCCCAAGGAAGTATGCAGGAGTTACTGACAACACAAGCGCCCTCGACCGCCGCAGCTTCGGCAGCGGAAGGCCTGTCGATGCCCCAATCGCCTGCCACTCCCGTCTCCGGTGGCGCAGTGGGACGAGCGCCTTCAGGGGCTTGTCCAACGTCACGTCCCGGTTGTCGACGCCGGAGCGATGTGAGATAGCCGTTCGCAGTGTGGCAAACGTGCCTGGGGTAATACACCGGGCTCCCGTCGCCGCGCGACGGAGTTCGCCGAGGATGCGGGCGTAGAGATCCCCTACGGTGCGGATGTGCTGCAGGGCGTCGTCGTCGAGGTCGATTCCGAACTCTTCTTCCACGCCCATAAGGATTTCGGTGTACGTGAGTCCCATGGGTACTCTCCCCCTTCTTTGTCCCGATATGATGTTTGACTGTGCGGGGGAGGTTCAAGTTCCTTCAGACAACCGGGCGACCGCGGCGCGCCCCGCGATCGTCCGTTGACGCACGAGGATCCATGTGGCCGATTCGGGCACGTCCGCTCTGGCCACGAAGTCGCGCACGAATCGTTGTGTTGGGCTGGTCTCCACGTCGGGGAAGAAGTAGTTCCGGAATCGCACGTCCGGGTGCTCGGCTTGTTCGCTCTGACACATCACATCCGATCCAAGACTCGTCTCGAATTCGTCGAGCAGCGCATCGTGGTGATCGTGATTACCGATCAACTCGACATGCACGCGATGCGTGTCGTACGAAAGGGTGACGTCCTCGCCGGGACAAAGGAGCAACACTTCTGCCTCCTCTTCGGATGGGAAGGATTCCGGCAAGACCTCTAGCACCTCGGCGCGGCCTCCTCGCGCGAGTTCCTCGGTCAGCACGGCGGACTCAACCGAAGGAATCATCCTCCACATGGCGATCAACACCGCCATCGCGCCGATCAGGAAGACCAGGACCCAGGCCGCGTCCGGCTTGGTCCAGGAAACGGGATGATAACCGTCGCCGACCGCTCGGTCCCACAGGTCCACGGGATCCATCGACTCCGTATCCACGGGCTCTAGACTGAAGGACAGTTCATCAGGCGGGTCGCCTGAACCGGTCGTTAGCTTGTTGGCTATCAGCCGCATGCCGATGAAGGCGCCGGGCAACAGGCCAACCAGCGTAATGCCGAATACCACGATACATTGTGCACGGGGCATGTCGTTCCCTCCTCGATCTCACTACCGTGCGCCTAGTGTAGCACGACGCGCGCCGGGGACGGCGCGATCCGAACCACGCGAAGCGCGTGGTTCTAGTGGTGGCTCCGACGGCGGGTGCCGGGGAAGCGAGTGGATGCAGTGAGGAGACCGCCGAGGAGGTTGGCTGAGGATGTATGCGTAGAGATCGCCGACGGTCCGGATGTGCTCCAGAGATTGGTCGTCAATGTCGATTCCGAACTCTTCTTCCACGCCCATAAGGATTTCGGTGTATGTGAGTCCCATCGGAGCCCCCCCCTTCTTTGTCCCGATATGATGTTTGACTGTGCGGGGGA
>JAAEQP010000728.1 GCA_024231375.1 bacterium
CCGCGGGGGGCGCGGCTATTGCCTTGGGTAGTGTCACCGCACCGAGACACGTCCGTGCCGCGGCGGACCGTCCGAACATCATCTTCATTCTGGCGGACGATCTGGGCTGGGCCGAGTTGGGCAGCTACGGCAACACCTTTAACGAGACCCCAAACCTCGACCAACTGGCCGCGCACGGCATGCGGTTCACCCAAGCCTACGCCGCGGCGCCGGTCTGTTCGCCCACGCGTGCCAGCTTTCTCACCGGCCAATATCCCGCCCGCGTCGGCATCACCAACTACCTGCGCGCGGAAGACCCGAACCATCTTTCCCCCGAGAAACACACCACCATCGCCAAGGTGCTGCGAGGCGAAGGCTATGCGACCGGCGTCATCGGCAAATGGCATCTCATGGGCGACTACGCCACGCGCAAGGGCGACCCGAAACTCCACGGGTTCCAGGAGGTCATGTGCTTGGAGTCGAGCTACATCGGTGGCGGCGACTACTTCCACCCGTACAAACACCTGGAGAGCGTGCCAGCGCGATGGGAAGGCGAGTACCTGACCGACCGGCTCGGCACGGAAGCCGCCGACTTCATCGACCGCCACGCGGACGATCCCTTCTTCCTCTACCTCAGTTTCTACTCGGTCCACACCGCCCTGAAAGGCAAACCGGACCTCGTCGAGAAGTACAAGGCCAAACCGGGCGCAGGCAAGAACCGCAACAATCCCGCGTTGGCCGCCATGATCGAAACCATCGACGACGCCGTCGGCCTCGTGACGGCCGCGCTGGACCGGAACGGAGTGGAAAACAACACCGTCCTCGTCTTCATGTCGGACAACGGCGGCGAACACAAGGTCACGTCCAACGCCCCGCTGCGCGGCGCGAAGTCCCAGCTCTACGAAGGCGGCATCCGCGAACCGCTCCTGGTCCGCTGGCCCGGCCGCGTGTCCGCCGGTACGGTATGCGACGCGCCCGTGTGTACTGTGGATTTCTTTCCCACCTTCGTCGAAGCAACAGGCGCGAAATCCCCCGAAGGCCAGACTCAGGACGGCGAGAGCCTTGTGCCCCTGTTGACCCAATCCGGCGCGCCGAGCCGAGACACCCTCTACTGGCACTACCCCCTCGACAAACCCCATTTCCTCGGAGGCCGCTCATCCGGCGCAATACGCAAAGGCGACATGAAGCTCATCGAGTTCTACGACACAGGCGCTGTCGAACTCTACGATCTCGCCGAGGACATCGGCGAAGCTACCGATCTCGCCGCGAAACAACCTGACACTGTCAAGGCGCTCCGCGCCGACCTCGACGCATGGCGCAAGCGCGTCGGCGCTGTCATGTAGCGCAGCCTGCGCCGCGCCGTGCCAATGGCTGTCCATAACCCCAAACGAGATCCCCATTCTTACCCTCGCCCCACGGGAGAGGGCAGGGTGAGGGGTCTTGAGAGTTCCTGCAAGCCGAGCTTGAGGCGCACCGCACGTGCCGTGTACCATTGCGGCTCTCGGGGATGAGGGCCCCTCGAAAGCGCACACAATCCAGCGGCCTATGCGTAGCGCCGCTTGTAGCTCGGATTCGTTCAGAGGAGCCGTATACCATGCGCTTAGGAGGAACTCTGTCCATGGCACTCTCTCTGTCGGCTCTCGTTATGACCGGCTGCCTCACCGCCAATGGGGCGGATGCCGTGCCTCGCAACACCCTCTGGTACGCCAGCCCCGCGGACGCGTGGATCGAGGCCATGCCCATTGGCAACGGTCGCCTGGGCGGGATGGTCTTCGGCGGCGTGGCCCATGAACGCATCCAACTCAACGAGGACAGCCTCTGGTCGGGCGGTCCCCAGGACGCCGACAACCCCGAAGCGTTGAAACACCTCGACGAAGTGCGCCAACTCCTCTTCGAAGGCAAGTTTGCCGAAGCGGAAAGGCTGACCATCAAGACCATGGTGTGCAAAGGCCCCGGTAGCGCA
>JAAEQP010000729.1 GCA_024231375.1 bacterium
AGATTCGGTAAACTATGTGTGCCACGTTCCACCCCCGGGCCATACGGTGCTGTCCGGCGGGTGAAGCGTCGCAGACGGATGGAAGGCGGCTGGGAAGCCGCATGTCAGAATCTGAGTTCGCAACTCCTCCGCGTTTCGCGAAGAAGCTGCGAACTCAGATTCTAGGGAGCGTCCGATCCTGGGCGTTCGGTAATTGGAGGAGATTGAAAGCAATGTTGGGTTGTACCTACGGAACCATGCTTCAGACAACAGTGGCGGGCGGCTCGTATCAGAATGGGTTGACCGTCCACATGCAGGGCGTCCCGCCGGGACTGCTCATCACGGAAGAGGAGATCTACCGCGATCTGCTGCTCCGCAAACCCGGCCAGGGCGAGCTGACATCCCCCCGGCGTGAGCCCGACGTGCCCGTCATCTACAGCGGCATCAACGCCGCCGATACGATGCCGGACTTCGACAACAAGTATCGCACGAACGGCACGCCCTTCGTGATTCTCGTTCCGAACCTGGATCGCCATTTCGAGCACATCGAGCAGTACCGCGTCACCAATCGCACGCCGCGCCCGGGCCACGCGTCGTACGCGTCGTATCAGAAGTATGGCGAATGCGATGACTCCATCGGCGCGGGGTTCTTCAGCGGGCGGTACACGTCGACCCTCGTGGCCGCCGGCGCTGTCGCGAAGCGCGTGTTGAAGGGCGTGGGCATCGACGTGTTCTCGTACGTGAAGGAAGCGGCCGGCATCCGGGCGCCCGAGGTTCCCATGGACGTCGCGCGCGAGAAGTGCGAGGCGTTCAAGGAAGTGCGGCGCCAGAACGACGTCATCTACGATTGGGTGTTCGGCCAGAACCGTTTCACGCCGGAGATGCGGTTTGTCGAGAAGATCGCCGTGTTGGCCGAGTTGGAACAGAAGCTCATCGAGATTCGCGATTCGGCTAAGCCCATCGACGACAAGGCCGTCCGCGAGCAGTATGGTGTCCACCCGTTCCTGAATTGCCCGGATCTGGACGCCGCCGACGCCATGTACCAGCGCATCATCGACATCCGCGACGAAGGCGATTCCAGCGCCGGGGTCGTGGAAGTGGTTGCCACGGGCATTCCGGCCGGCATGGGCGAACCGGTCTTCAACAAGCTCGACGGCGAACTTGGCCGCATGATGAGCATCGGCACCATCAAGGCCGTCGAAGTCGGCTCTGGCTACGCCACAAAAGACATGCGCGGCTCCGAAGTCAACGACCAGATGCGAATAAAAGACGGCAAGGTGACGTTTAACTCCAACAATGCCGGTGGTGTCACGGGCGGATTGACCACGGGCCAGCCGATTGTGGCGCGCCTCGTCGTCAAGCCCACGCCCACCATCGCCAAAAAGCAGCAGACCATCGACAAGGTTTCGCTGGAGGATGCCACCCTGAACGCCGTCACGCGCCGCGACCCCACCATCGTCGCACGCGTCTGGCCGGTGGCCGAAGCCTTCACGGCGCTAATTCTGCTCGACCAATACATGATGCATCGGGGCTATCGCGCACTCTGGGCCAACGACTGAGGCAACCATTAGGTCGCACCGCGACAGCGGCAGGCCCGTGACGCCACGTGCCCGGCCACCCGAGTACTGGAGGAGTTCGTACGTGAACGCCGTATTGATAGGCTTTCGCGGCTGCGGAAAGTCGAGTATCGCGGAACTGGTCGCCGAGTGTACCAATCGGTCCGTCTTCCGCATGGACGACGCAATCGGCGAACGGGCTGGCTGTGCTATCCCCGACTTTGTCAAAGAACATGGGTGGGACGCCTTCTGGGAGTTGGAGTCCGAAGTCGCCCAAGAAGCTGCGGCCCTGA
>JAAEQP010000730.1 GCA_024231375.1 bacterium
CCTAAGAAGGACAATAATGGGACGCAAGAGCTTGGCAGTCCCCGTTTGTCGCTTCTGTTCTCGCGCATGTGCTTTGTCAACGGCTCCGCGGTAGGGTTGTTGAAGAAGTCCCGGCTCTGGCGCGTAGCCCGCGAAAAGGCCAGGGACAGACCCGTCTTCGTCCGCCTACGGCGGACTTCGCTGGGGTCAGTCCCGGCGCTTTCGCTCCTGTTCTTGAGCGCGCATGACTTCTTCAACGGTCCCAGAAACGTCTACGTCCGTCTGGGTCCGTCTGCGGGGACTGCGGTCGGGTCAGTCCCTCTACTTCGCTCAGCCTTATCCGGCGATTGGGGGCCGTCCGCCTGTTTGAAAAACCACCGTGAGGAATGAAACACTACGGCTGTTCCTCTCGCAATCGGGATGAGGGGGACACGGCACATGGAGAGGGATCCCCAGCGCGAGGAGTAGCTATGTATAGACGAATCACCCTAGTCGCAATTCTAGTCGCCGGCTTGGCGTTGTCCGCTGTCGCCGCCGTGAAGGAACCGTGCATTCTGTTCGACGATTCGTACGGCGAACGCCTGCCCGGCACAACGGACGGCGTCGCTCTGTGGTGGGCGTCGCCCATGCACAAGGTGTCGAAAGATCGCGTCGTCCCGAAGGCCAAAGGCAAGGCCCTCGATATTCGCGCCGCGCGCAATGAAGCCGAACCCGCGCAACTCGTGGTGACGCCGAAACGCGCCTTGACCGGCTTTGTCGCCGAAGGGTGCGCCCTGACGGGTCCGGACGGGGCGACGATTCCCGCCGAGAACGTGACCGTGCTCCGCGTGCGCTACGTCCACGTCGATCAGGTGACCGACCGGTGGGGCGCCGTGGCGGACTGGCCGGATCCGCTGCCGCCGTTCAAGAACCCCATCGATCTGGAGGCAGGCAAGAATCAGCCCGTATGGGTTCTGGTGAAGGTGCCGGCCACCGCGCCGGCGGGCGTGTACAAGGGCCATGTGTTGCTTAAAGCCGATGGCTACCGGGTCGAGGCGCCCGTGCGTGTGGTGGTCTACGATTTCGATATGCCGGAACGCATGACGTTGACCACGGCCTTCGGATTCAGCGCGGGCAACATTTTCTCATATCAGAAGCTGAAAGAGCCCGAGCAGCGGAAGGAGGTGATGCGCAAGTACCTCGAGGATTACAGCGCGCATCATATCTCACCGTACGACCCGACGATCTTCTCGAACTTCGAGGTCGAATGGGTGAAGCTGACGGCCGACGAGGCCAAGAACTATCCCGAAGCCGACCGAAAGTTGCTCCAGGAGAGCGCGATCACGCCGCGGTTTGACTGGACGGCGTGGGACGCCGAGATGGAACAGGCCATTGAGGGCTACAAGTTCAACTCGTTCCGTTTGGGTCTTCCGGGCATCGCGGGTTCGATGTGCGGGTTCGAGGTCGGTTCGCGGGGGCACGAACTGGCGTTCACGGCCTACTGCCAGGCCGCTCAGGAACACCTGCGCGAGAAGGGCTGGCTCGACGAGGCCTACGTGTACTGGACGGATGAGCCCAACAAGAACCAGTACGAATGGGTGCAGAACGGGTTCCTGCGTCTGAAGAAGGCCGCACCCGACATCAACCGCATGATT
Organism: bacterium; assembly: GCA_024231375.1. Next base: position 1,614 of record JAAEQP010000730.1, read on the forward strand.
ACCGAGCATGTCGTCGATGAACTGATCGACGGTCCGAACATCTGGTGCCCGGACTCGTGGTGGTACGAGCATGACCGCGCCGTAGAACGCACCAAGGAAGGCGACGTCATCTGGTGGTATATATGCACCGTGCCGAAGAAACCTTTTCCCGGCCTCTTCACCGACCATCCCGGCACGGACCTTCGGGCGTGGCTGTGGCAAACGTGGAAGTATGACATCGAAGGCATCCTGGTCTGGGCCACGAACCTTTGGACCACCGGGGCCGCCTACCCCGACAAGCCCCAGAACCCCTATGAAGACACCATGTCCTGGGTCCACGGTTATGGGACCAAGAAGGGGGAGAAGAAGCCTTGGGGCAACGGCGACGGCCGGTTCGTGTACCCGCCGGAAATCGCGGCGGACGCCAACCCGCCCGGGCCCGTTCTGGACGGTCCCGTCAGCAGCATCCGCTGGGAGATTTTGCGCGACGGTATTGAGGACTACGAGTACTTCACCATCCTTGAGCGTCTTCTCGACGAGCAGCGCGATTCGTTGTCGAAGCGCAAGGCGCGCAAGTATGAGAGGCTGCTGGAGATACCCGACGAAATCACCAGCGATCTCAAGACCTTTTCCAAAGACCCCAAGATCTACGAGAAGCGGCGCGACGAGGTGGCCCGCGCCATCGAGACGCTGAGCGGAAAGTAGACGGACGACGTTCGCGCGGACCAGGAATGCCCTTGCCAATGGCCCTTGGCACGGGTATCCTGGATTCCGCTGGATTGACACGCAGTGAAACCGTGAGAGGAACCGTCATGACGGACCATCTGGACAGACGCAGTTTCCTTAAGAATTCCATCGCAGTATCGGGCGCTGCCGCGGGACTTGGCGCGGAAGAACAGATTCTGATGGCGCAGCTTGCCGCGGACGAGGCCAAAGCGGGCGCAGCCGCCGACACCGCCGAAGCGCTGCCCAAAGGCAAGATTGGCGACCTCGAAATCAGCCGCGTCATTTGCGGCGGCAACCTCATCGGCGGATGGGCCCATAGCCGCGACCTCATTTACGTGTCGAAACTCTTCAAGAACTACAACACCGACGACAAGATCATGGAGACCCTCGAAATCTGCGAGCAGAACGGGGTGAACGCCATTCTCACCAACCCCGTGTCGGGTCCTGTGATCAACCGGTACTGGCGCGAACGCAAGGGCGATATCCAATGGATCTGCGAGGCACATCCACGGAGCAAGGACCCCACGTTCGGCATCCGCGAGAACATCGACCTCGGCGCGTCGCTCATCTACATCCAGGGCGCCGTGGGCGACCGGCTGGTGAGAGGCGGCAACGTCGACACCATCGCGGAAACGCTGGAGTTCATTCGGATGAATGGCCTGCCCGCGGGTGTTGGCGCTCACGACCTCGATGTGGTTGTGGCTTGTGAAGAGGCCGGCATCAAGCCTGATTTCTATGTGAAGACGCTCCACGGCACCGACTACTGGTCCAACCGCAAGGAGGGCCAGCCTGACGAAGTCATCGCGAACCGCGCCGACAACTTCTGGTGCGTCGATCCAGAGCAGACCATCGAGGTCATGGCCAAGATCGACAAGCCCTGGATCGCGTTCAAGGTCCTTGCCGCGGGCGCTATTCATCCCAAGAAGGGATTCAAGTACGCCTTCGACAACGGGGCCGACTTCATCTGTGTCGGCATGTTCGACTTCCAGGTCGCCGAAGACGCCCGGACCGCGCGCGACATCATCGCCAGCGCGGACCGCACCCGGCCTTGGCGCGCCTAGAGCGAGAGCGACCGTGATTGTTCGCCCCGTCCACGAGAGCTTTGGGCGGGGCGTTTCCTTGCCCCTCGGCTGCGCATACATTGGGAGACACCGAATGCGATTCCGAACCCCGTTCCTCGCACTCTGCTTCATACTCATCGCATTTGCGGCATCGGCCTTCGAATTCTTCCAACCCGTGACGCCGCCCAGGCCGTTTCAGGTCATGGCCCACCGGGGCGCGGCACGTCAGGTGCCCGAGAATACCGGCCCGGCGCTCACATTTCTGATAGGGGACGGCATCGAATGGGCCGAGGTCGACGTGCGGCGTACGGTTGACGGCCACCATGTCATTTGTCACGACGCCACCGTCGACCGCGTGACCGACGGTACCGGTGCGGTCGCCGAAATGCGGCTCTCCGATCTACTTGACCTGGATGCGGGCAGTTGGTTCGCGCGCCGGTACCGCCGCGAATCGCTGCTGACCTTGGCCGAATGCCTCAAACTCGCAAGAGGCCGTCTCAATCTGTACCTGGACTGCAAGGATGTGGACCCGGCCCAACTGGCATCCGAGATTGTCGCGGCGGGGATGGAACGGCAGGTGGTGGTGTTCGACGACCTCGAATCCTTGGCTATCGTGCGTGCCGAATCGGGGGGGCGCGTCGCCATCATGCCGAAATGGCACGCCAAGTACGGCTTCGACGAATGGGTGGCGCGTTGGCAGCCCGATGCCGTGGAGATCAATGCGGGCGAGGTCACGCCCGACGTCTGCGAATGGTTCCACGAGCACGGGGTTCTGGTGCAGGCCAAGGTCCTCGGGAACGCCGACCGTCCTGGCGTGTGGGATGCCATGGTCAACGCCGGTGTCGACTGGTTGCAGACCGATCTGCCCGAGGAGATCATCGCTCATCGGTTGTGGGCGACCGTGGCCGACCGCCCCGTCATGATCTCGTGCCATCGCGGCGCGAAACAGTACGTGCCCGAGAACACCGTCGCGGCCTTCGAGAAGGCGATCCGCCTCGGCGTCGAGTACGTCGAGATCGACGTCCGCACCACGCGCGACGGGCAGTACTACATTCTTCACGATAGCACGGTGAACCGCACTACCAACGCCAAAGGCCCTTTCAGTTCCCTTGATGCCGCCGCGGTGGCAAAGCTCGACGCGGGTTCATGGTTCGGCGCGCCCTATCGCGGCGCGGTGGTGCCCACGTTCGATCAGGCCCTGCAAGCCCTCGCCGGCCGAACCGGTCTGTATTGCGACGCCAAAGATATCCCGCCTGAAGCCCTTGCCAAGGCGCTCGAAGACGCGGGTATGGTGGACACCACCGTCGTGTACCAGGGCGTGGACTACTTGAAACAATTGAAGGCGCTGAACCCCAAGATCCGGGCGCTGTGTCCGCTTGGCAACCCCGACGACGTAGACCGGCTTGCCGCCGAACTGCATCCCTACGCCTTTGACTCGAGTTGGGACATTCTATCCGACGACCTCATTAAGCGCTGCCACGATCTGGGCATCAAGGTGTTTTCCGACGCCATGGGGCGTCACGAGAACGTCGACGACTACCTGCAAGCCATAGAGTGGGGGATTGACCTCATCCAGACGGACCACCCCCTACGCGTCATCCGCGCCGCCGAGATCTTCATGAGCCGGTGACCCGCGCAGTTATCGTCGTCGGGACACCCTTACTGCGCGGTGCCCCACGCGTCCGATTCAATCGCGCGGACGACGTTGGGGTCGTTGAGGAGATCCTCGAACTTGCCCCCGTACGCCTTGGCCACGGCTTTGTGGGCATACCGCGTCTGGCGCCACGGCCGCGTGCCCAGGTGGTCGTAGCCTTCGGTGTGCCGCCGTACACGCATGGAACCGGTCTCGCTCAACACCTCCACGGTCACGTCGTAGGAGAGGTTCGTCTCGGCATAGGTGTCGCTCTTCCAACGGTCCAGCACCACCAGCACCAGCCGGTCGCAATCGGTCGCTTTCAACGCCGCTACCGCATCTTCGTGGCTCATGGCCGGCCGCAGAAACACCTGCTGCCCGTCTATCCCCCGCATGTCCAAGGCCCGCACCAGTGTCCACGACATGTCGTCCGCCAAGGGTTCGCCCGACAGCGTATGTATCTTGTAGACTTGTCCCACGCCGCCCCGCGTGAATCCGGCCACGCTCACGGGCCAGCTTCCCGACAACACCATGGGCCGGTGGTCCAACACGCCCACCGCCACGCGTATCGGAGCCGACGCGGTCAGCCTAGGTGTCACCTGGCTGTCATAGTTGAAATGCTTGACGCTGCCGCATCCCGCCAGCAGCGCCACGCACATCGCCAATTGCATCGCCTGCTTCATCAGTGATTCCCTCCGAACCCCGGCTGACTCATACGCTACCTGAGAGTATATCCTGACGACAGTGGGGGAGTTCCATTTTCCAGACGTGTCCTGCGACGTGGGCGCTACTCCGTTCCCTTTTCGCAAGCCCGGCCTCATGGGTCATATGGGACCTATAGGCCCTATGGGATTGTCCGGTCTGGCTGACAACCGATGGCTGAGCGCCGAAAGCTCCCCCCTACTTGCCCACCTGGAACACGATGTCGGCTGACCGCCAGTCTCCGTCTTCCCATGGCGTACCGCCGTCGTCTTTCTCGTTCTGGTTGACGCTGTACGTTTTGAATCCATCCTCAAGGCGCATGTACCGGTTTGCCTCACCCGAGAACGGGTCGATGGGGAGGTGGTCCGCGATATCCTCCCACGACTCGGGCAGCGCACTGTGTTGGAGACGGTATCGTTGCACGGCCATGGCGGCGCGCGCTGATCGCAGCTCGGCTGTCGCCCGCAGTTCCGCGCCCAGCGCACGGCCCGGGGCCGGCATCATGTGCCTGGACAGGAAGAGGTGTGCGGGAGTTCGTTCTCGCTGGGCGTTGTGGGCTTTCGCAGCGGCCCATTTTTCCTCCGCGGGCAAGGTTGAGATCTCCATGACCCGCTGGAACTTGCCAAGGGCGTAGAGGATGTCCATGTCGCGTACCCCGGACGGGACGTAGAGCAACACACCCATCAGCGGAGGCATGACCCGCAGCCCGTTGGCGTCGGAGAGGTCGGAGGCCGTCTGCATGTAGCCGATGATGGTGCACAGTTCACCACCCATCCCCACAGCCGTGGCCCCGGACGGTTCCGCGTCCGCAAACACCGCCTCCAGCCGCGCCAATTGGGCGTCGGTCAATTCCGACCGGGTCATCACCTGCTCAGCAGCCTTGACCCCTATCCCCAGCACGTCAATCCGAACAGTCTGCGAGATCAGTAACGGTTCCTCCGCAAGGCAATGGCTCAGGCCCGTGATGGACTCCACGGCACGTGTTGCGCGTTCGGCGTCGCCGTGGGCGGACGCGCATAGGGCTTCCACGCTCAGGAGTCGTGCCAGTGTCCGCAACTGCGCCAGGTGGGGCAATTGCATCATGAACGCGTCATTCAGGTTCATGGGCCATCGCGCCCGGCCCATGGCGGCGCCCTTGTGAGTCAGGCGCAGGGTCCGTTCGTTCCGTTCGAGAGGCTGGTCGAGGATCTTCAGCATCATGGGCGGCAGGGGTTCCCAGGGGTTGGGAGGCTGCCCTTTGCCCACAATCGGCGTACCCTCGATCAGATCCTGCGGCAGGTCCCGCCACTCGTCCATCGCCATCAGGAGCACATCCGTGGCGTCCTCTTCGTACGGCGGCCTCTCGTACGCAATGTCCAAGGCCTCAAGAGTGACGGGCACGCCTGTCGCGGCGAGGGCATCCAGTTGCCGCTGCACGCGCGCAGCCAGGATCCAGCGATATGCGCCATAGCCGCCGATGAGCACTAGCACCAACAGGGCAACAATCATCCGCGCGCGCGAACGGCGCGGCCCGGTCTTCAGCGGTTCATCCGACATGGTCAACTCCTGTGTGTGGGGCCTGCCAACGCGCGTGGGCGCTACTCCGTTCCCTTCTCATAGGCCGGGCCTCATAGGTCACATGCGACCTACAGGTCTTTCCGTTGTGGCCGGTCGCGGTCTCTTGACCGCGCTCTGACCGCGCCGCATCTTCCGACCGCAGGTCTCCAATCCCCTCTTCGCTGAAAGCTGACAGCCGATGGCTGAGCGCCGAAAGCTCCCCCCCCTACTTCCCCACCTGAAACACGATGTCGGCTGACTGCCAGTCTCCGTCTTCCCATGGCGTGCCGCCGTCGTCCTTCTCGTTCTGGTTGAGGCTGTACGTCTTGAACCCGTTCTCAAGACGCACGTAGCGGCACGCGTCTCCCGAGTAGGGGTCGATGGGGAGGCGGTCCGCGACGTCGTCCCATGACTCAGGGAGCGCGCCGTGCTGGACGCGGTACCGTTCCACAGCCATGGCGGCGCGTGCCGATCGTATCTCGGCAGTGGCCCGCAGTTCCGCGTCGAGTGAGCCGCTCAGGGACGGCATCATGATCCGCGACAGGATAAGATGGGCGCCGGGTTCGCGTTCTGCCGCTCGGTGGGCTTTCTCGGCCACCCACTGTTTTCCTGGCGGGAGGTTCGAGATCGCCATGATCCGCCGAAACTCGCCAAGGGCATACAGCATGTCCATGTCCCGTATTCCCGACGGGACATAGATCAACATAGCGAGTAGAGAATGCATGGCGTTGTTCTGGTTTTCGGAGAAGTCGGACGCTGTCTGCATGTAGCCGATGATGGTGCACAGCTCTCCCTGCATACCCACGGCAATGGCGCCCGACGGTTCCGCATCCGCGAACGCCGTCTCCAGGCGCGCCAACTGTGCGTCGCTCAACTCCGCACGCGTCATGACCTGTTCGGCCGCCGCTCTCGCGATCCCGAGAATGGCGATCCGCACCAACTGCGAGATGTGCAGCGGCTCGTCGGCGAGGCAACGGCTCAGGCCGGCTATGGACTCGACCGCACGGGTCGCGCGTTCCGCGTCGCCGTGGGCCGATGCGCACAAGGCTTCAACGTTCAGCAATCGGGCCAGGGCCCGCAACCGCGCAAGGTGGGGCAATTCCACCGCGAACCCGTCATTCAGGTTCGTGGGCCATCGTGCTTGGCCCATGGCGGCGCCCTTGTGGGTCAGGTGCAAGGCCCGTTCGTTCCGTTCGAGAAACTGGTCGAGGATCTTCAGCATCAGGGGCGGCATGGGTTCCCAGGGTTTGGGAGGCTTCGCATTGCCCACGATGGGTATGCCCTCGCTCAACCCATTCTCGAGGCCCCGCCACTCGTCGATTGCCATCAGGAGCACATCCGTGGCGTCTTCCTCGTACGGAGGTCTCTCGTAGGCAATGTCCAGTGCTTCAAGGGTGACAGGCACCCCGGTCGCGGCGACGGCATCCAGTTCCCGCTGCACGCGCGATGCCAGGATCCATCGATACGCCGCATAGCCGCCGATAAGCGCCACCACCAGCACGGCTACAACCATCCGCGCGCGCGACCGGCGCGGCGGGGTCTTCAACGGTTCATCCGACATGGTCAACTCCTATCCTCAAGGTCTTCTACCTGGTGCCAATCCAAACCCCCACGTCTCCCTGACGGACTCTGCGCATCCCCTTCTTCATCAAGTCCTTGAGTTCCATGCGCGGCCTGGGGCTCCGTTCTTCTTCGCCGGGCGCCTGCGGACCGCCATCGTCTCTCTCGTCCGCGCCCACACTGTAGGTGACGTATCCGCCGTCCAAGCGCTTGTACAGTATCGGCGCGTCGGCGAAGGGGTCCTTGGGGAACTGCGCCGCGACCTCTTCCGCCGTATCGGGATACGCCCCGTGTTCGAGCCGGTACCGCTCCACGGCAATCGCCGCGCGCACCGCGCGCAGCTCCGCCGTGAAGCGAAGTTCGCTCTCGGACGCTCTCCCGACAGCCGGAATCAGCATTTGCGATAGCAGCATGAGGCGTCCCGGTTCTGCCCGGCCATCCCGATGGGCTTTGAGCGCGGCCCACTGTTCATCGGCGGGCAGGTTCGCGATGCGGATGAGTTCCTCAAACTCGTTGAGCATGAAGCCCTGATCCATGGCGGTCAGGCCCAGCGCATTGTACGCGGTGCCTACGACCATGGTCATCACGCTGGGCGTTCCCGCTTTCGGCCCCGTGAGCCCCACGCTGCTGAGGAAGAAGCATCGCTCGCCCGTCAGGGCAAGAGCGACGCCGCCCACCGGTTCGGCGTTCTTCAGGATAGTGTCCAACTCGGTCAATTGGGCGTCAGTCAGGGTTCCGTGGCCAATGACGTGGGTAGCGGCATCGGCCGCGAGTCCCAGGCACGCCAGGCGCACGAACTGCGAGATGAGCAGGGGTTCGTCCGCCAGGCATCCGCTGAGTCCTACCGACGCCTTCACTGCATCCAGTGCGCCCGGTACGTCGCCATGTTCCGCCTTCGCAAGCGTCTCCAGCGCCAGGAGGCGGGCCGCCTCGCGCATCTGGTTGTTGTGGGGAAACAGCATGGCCGCACCGGCGGTCAAGTCAACCGGCCACCGGGCACGGCCCATCGCCGATCCCTCGTAGATCAGTTCCAAGGCCCGCGCATTCTCCGACAGATACTTGTCGATCAACGCCAGTTGCATCGCGGGAATGGGCACGCCCGGCTCAAGAGGGTCCGCCTTGCCGACAATGGGCAGCAGGTCCTCCTGTGCCGGCGGCAAGTGCCGCAACGAATCGAAGGCCAGCAGCAGCGTGCCTGTGGCGTCCTCCTCATCCGGTGGCGTCGCATACCACGCGTTGAGATTCGCCAGCGTGAGAGGCGTTCCATCCGCCTCGACAGCGTCCAGCGCCGCCTGGAGTCGGCTATCCAAATGCCAGCGGTAAAGGCCGTAGGCCCCCAACACCATGAGTAGCAGCAGAACGATGATCGTGCGCGCCCGGAAGATGGGCGGTAATCTCCGTTGTTGGTCGTCGCTCATAGTACCCCCTGATTATGTGTAAGATAGCCTGAACCCAAACCATACCGATATGACGCCTTCGGCGGCAACCGATCAGTCGGGGCACCGGCGTGGGCGAACGCGAAAGAGAGGGGCAGATGGGTTGTTGAGAAGGTTTCGGCGCTGGGGCGTAGCCCGCGATAGGCGGGGGACAAGGAGGCTGTTGAGAACGGTCTCAGTCTTTCGCGCGCAGGCCGCGATAACCTGGGGACAGCCACCCATTGTTGCCCTGGGAAGGTCAATAATGGGGCGTATGAACTTGGCAGTCCCCGTTTGTCGCTTCTGTTTTCGTGCGCATGTGACTTTTTCAACAGCTCTGCAGAGGGGGTGTTGAAGA
>JAAEQP010000731.1 GCA_024231375.1 bacterium
CAACACCCGTCCCGAGCACGCGTGCAAGAGCTTGACGGCCCGTTCGCACGCGTCCCCGACACGGTCAACCAATGCGGCAACGGCATCGCGCTCTATTTCGAGCGATTGCCGGACAACTTCCTGAATGTCCATGCGTCTACTGCACCACTATCAGCCGATTCGCGGCATACGTTTGACCAAACATGTCCGTGGTCCGCACATTGATCAGGTGCGTTCCCTTCGGCGTCCCTTTGGGAAGGGCGCCCACCCAAATGTGGGACGAATTCTTGGGATCGCGCAGCTTCGCGCCCGCCTCGCGAGGCAGCTTGGCATCAAGAGCATGCGCCGCCACGTAGAACGGGTCCGGGCGCGAGGTGTGCGTGAGCGGCATCCATTGACCGGCCTCGCCGACGCGCATCTCGACCGTAGACCGTTCCGAACCGTTGAACACGTTCACCACCACTTCGGCCGCCTCCGTCGAGGCTACAACTTCGGGCGCATGCACCGTCATCTGGAACGACGCGGGCCGCCGCGCCACGCGGTACTCCGTCGAGTAGCGGTTGCCGTCGAACGTCACCA
>JAAEQP010000732.1 GCA_024231375.1 bacterium
AGCCTGCGTCAGCGCGGTAAAACTCTCCCAATCAAGCTCGACCGCCTCCGAACCCAGACGCTTGACGAGGTGATCGACGGCGCGAAGCTGCCGAGCCTCTTCGCGCAGCGCTTCCGACGTGGCGAGAGCCTGTTCCAGATGCTCACGTTCCGGCCCCGTTAGCTCTTCGTCTAGACTCCGACTGAAGAGGAACGCTTCGTCGTTCGCGTTGTAGGGTCCTTCACTCATACGTCACTTCACCGTCGCGGTCCGTCTCACCAAGTAGGGTCCGCCGTGCGGACCATCTTCGTTCGTGTTGGCACGTGTGGTCCACCGGGGGTGCCATGCCAAAGCCGAAGGCGCCGGCATGTCTTCAGGCCTCTCACACAGGCATGGCGGCGCCGCGCTTGGCCATGCCACCCTGGCGCCATCCACAACGGGTGGCGCTACATTTGCCTTCGTCGTTCCATCACTTTCCATGTCCCTTCGTCCCCGTGCCCCTAACAGCTTGTTGAAGAAGGTGTGGCACGGGTTTTCAACCCGTG
>JAAEQP010000733.1 GCA_024231375.1 bacterium
CGCGATCATCGAGGACAACGATATCCACCACAACGAAGCCGGGACCAAGGGCGGCGGCATGTATTGGATCGGCGCGGCCGACATCCGTCACAACCGGATCTACAGTAACGAAGCGGGAGAAAACGGCGGCGCGTGTGCCGAGCTCGGCGAGGCCGACATCTACAACAACCTCGTATTCGACAACTATGCCGCGGGCAACGGAGGCGCCTTCTACGACACGTTGATAATGAACGTCCGACACAACACCATTTACGGCAACGAAGCGCTTGGGTACGGTGGCGCGTTCTTCGAGGAGGACGGCACACATGTGCCCAATACCGTCCTCGAAAACAACATCATCTGGGGCAACACAGCAACGACGGACGGGAACCATGACAATGCGCAGATCGCGAAGACCGTCGACTTCAAGACGCTACGCGGCAACATCATCCAGGGATGGACGGACGCGTACAACATCAACAGCGACCCGCTGCTCATCGACCCGGACGGGGCCGACAACGACCTGTCGACCGCGTCGGACAACAACTTCCACATTCCGTCCAACTCGCCCGCAACCGATGCCGGCGTGGACTGCGGCATCTCCAACGACTACGAACGCGACGAGAGACCTGCCGGGACAGGCCATGACATCGGCGCGTACGAGGTTCCCGGCTACCTCTCGTGGGACGGTACGGCCCTGGACGACTGGATTCAGTGGAATCAGAACACGTGGGAAACGACCGGGGGATACTGGCGGAGCACCAACCTGAGTCAGTCGATCCTGTTCCGTGCGAACTACTGCTCCGACGCCGTTCTGCGCTTCTCCTACCACGCGGAGGATCTGCCATCCACGGGCATGCTGCGAATCCACCTGCGAGCCGTAGGGGAGCTGTTCACTAGCGGCGATTCGGTCATACTGTCGATCAAGAGTTCCTACATGGGACTGAGCGTCAAGGAGAACGGGTCCTCGACCGGAAATCCCAACCGTAGCGCAACCACGGCGGAGGATACGTGGTACGACGTCGAGGTCGACATGAGCGGCCGCAACGTTGTCGTCAAGCGTCGTGTGCAGGGAGGCCAGTGGGTAACCACGCATTCCATCAGTAACGCACCCGAGGGAACGCGGAGGATTCAGTTTGCCACCTCGGGATCGGCGGTGGTGCGTTTGGACGATATCATGATGGACGGTGTGCGGCCGTCCGTCGTGGCCGGCGGATCCGGGGGGCCGACAAGCGCGGACGGATTCGACAGTGGGCTTGTGGGTTGGACCACCAGCGGAACCTGGACCACGTCGAGTACCGGGGAGGACGACGCGTACGCGACGGACACGTCCGACGGCGCGAACGTGTATATGAGACGGACGACGATTCCCGGGACGACGACTGCGCTTCCGGACGACTTTGAGTTGTCCTTCTCCTATAAGACGGACGAGTACACCTGGAGATACCAGTACTTGAAGATCACATTCCGCAAGTCGACAGGAGTGGATTCTCCCTCGGTCGGAATTTGGCCTGAGTCGCTGAACATTGCGTCTGAGACCGGGACTTGGACGTACAACCACAACTACCCGACCGAGCCTGGAAGATGGTACGACGTGAGGATTGTGTGCGACGGAACATCCATCACCGTCGAGCGCCGGTTGCAGGGCCAAGCGTGGGAGACGATACATTCGAAAACCACCACGGTGACGCAAGGGGACTATATTGAGTTCCTGGTGATCAACGACGCCCAGTACAAGCTGGACGATGTTGCTGTGGTTGCGCGCTAGGACGTATCGGGCGAACGCGTAATCCCCCGCTCAAACATCACAACCCGGTCAGTCTCGGTTTTGAGGCTGGCCGGGTTCCTTCTTGGGCACGTCCCGAGCAGATTCTCTCCCAACGAAGTGCATCCGCTCGTAACGACTTCCGCAGGTCATGTAAGATACACCGCAGGTCGGCACGTGGGTCACGACCGAGGACAGCCATGACAAGGACTGACAGGACCGAGGCGAGAGCAACGCCGATGACCATGCGTGGGCTATGCGTGACGCTCGGGTTGGCGTTGGGCTATCTGGAACTGCTTCGGTGGGTTCGTTCGTCGTTCTGGTGCGTGCCCGCGTCGTGGGGAACCTACGCGGTCTTCGGCGCAGCGTTCATCTGCTACGCCGCGGGACTCATGGTTGTGGCGCATGTCTGCGCGCGGCTTCTGACGATGGTCCGCCGACAACCGGCGGGTCCCGTTGCGAGCGCGCTGGCGCCGGGGATGGCCGCGCTCGCGGCTTGGACTGTCCTGGCATCAAGTCGCGGTGATGGGCTTGGGAGCATGGACGGCTTGTTCGCCGTGGTTCTGCTGGCGGTCTGCGGGTCAGGATACCTCGCGTTCACCGGGCATCTTGCGGCCCGCACCTTCAGCGCCGTGTGGTGGTCCGTCTTTCTCGGTGGGGGCTGGCTCCTGAGCATTGGCTCTTACCTCTTCCTCGTGTTCGCCCCGCCCAGCGCGCGTATCAACGGCGCTACGCTGATCTCACTGGGATGGATGGGCGCGTCGGGATTCGTCGGTCTCTTCATCGTTGCCCGGCGCTGCGGGCACAAGGTTTGGGACCGAATGCTTCCCGCCGGAACAGTGGCGCTTGTCCTTCTCTTGTCAACCTGCGCAGCATTTGTGCGTTTCCGACCGGTGCATACCGGATCGGCCGAGACCCTGCCGAACCTCGTCCTAATCACGGTTGACACGTTGCGGGCCGAGAGTTGCTCGTCCTATGGTGGGGCGGTTCGGACAGACTCCATTGACAGCTTGGCGGCGGGGGGCACGCTGTTCGAGCAGAGTTACTCGCTCGCCCCGTGGACCGTCCCGTCGATGTTCGGCATGTTTGCGTCCCAGTACCCCCAAGCGTTGACGCCGGGCGGATCGCTGGCGGAGTGGAGGCGGGAGGTCAGCACGTACCGGTTCACGCACCAGGAGCCCACGCTGGCCGAGCGTCTGAGGGAGAAGGGATACGCCACTGCCGCGTTCTCGGGAAACCTCTTGGTAAGCGATCCGAAGGGCATCATGCGGGGCTTTGATAGGGTGATCGCGTTCGATCCGCACTCCCCCGTGTACTCCGGCCCCTTCGAGATGACGCCTCTCTTGCGGAGCGTGCTGGCACGCCTGTGGCCCGAGCCCTTCCTGCGTCGTCCAGTGGATCTATCGCGCATTCTGACGGATCATGCTGTCGCGTTTCTCCGCGCGAAGGGGCGAGGGCCCTTCTTCCTGTGGGTACACCACATCGACCCCCATGAGCCGTATGATCCACCGGCAAGATATCGGGAGATGGAAGGCCGCTGGCCTGTCTTCTGCCCGGCCTCGCCGTTTTGGGGATCGCCTCAGTTCGACGAGCGTGGCAACGTCGATGTGCCCCTTGAGGACCGGGCTTATGTGCAGCATCTGTACGAGGCGGAGGTTGCGTATGTCGACGACTGTGTGGGTCGCCTTCTGGCGCCGCTCGATGGAGACAGCGGCACCTTTGTTTGCCTGACCTCGGACCACGGCGAGGAGTTCTGGGAACACGGCAAGTTTGAACACGGACACGCGCTGTATGACGAACTGGTGAAGGTCCCGCTGATCTTTGAAGGTCCTCGCATTGTGGCACAACGCATCCAGAGCCCGGTATCGGCCATCGACCTGATGCCGACGTTGGCGGACTTGATGGGGGTTGAGCCGGCGGCGTGTTGGCGGGGCGGGAGTCTGGCGCCGGTACTACGCGGTGAGGCGACCCCCCAACCGCGCCCGTGTTTTGCGCAAGCGACGAATTACCGCGCATGGCCGAACAGCTTCCAGATGGTGGATGAAGAGAGCCGGAAGCTCATTGTGGAAATCGATTCGGGTACGAAGGAGTTGTTTGACTTGATCCAAGACCCGGATGAGCAGCGGAACGTTGCGGATGGGCGCATGTCAGACACCGAGGCCCTTACGGAACGTCTTGAGATGTGGCGTTCAGCGCTTCCGGTCGTCTCGGGCGCGGACGGAGAAAGCGAGTCCGAGATGAGGGAACGGCTTGAATCGATGGGGTACCTCCGGTAGGCGATGAACGGGGCTGCAAGCCGTGGCAAGTGACTCGGGAGTTTGCTGGGAGGGAAGCTGAACCGCCGCAACGGCACCCTGCCTGTGTTCATTGGCCTTCCATTTCGACACACGCGTTGCGGATTCGGAGTGTCTCCTCGAACAGAGCCTGGGCCTCGTCGTTCCGATTGCGCTGCTCCAGCATTTGAATGAGGCGTTCGCGGGCGTCAAAGGCCATGGGAAGGCGCGGCAGACGGTCGGCGAGGGCCTGGATGGCTTGGTCGTGGCGTTCGGTTGCCCAGAGAATCTCGGCGTACAGCAGCACACCGGATGTGTTGTCGGGATCGAGCACGTCGGCATCTAGCAGGCAGGACTCGGCGGCGTCCAAATGGCCATTCCGGGCCAGGATCACGGCCAGGCGAATGTGGGCCTCTGCGCGGAGCATGTCGAGCGACGGGGCCCCGCGGGCACAGGCGCCACGCCAACGGATGATGAAAGCGGAAGCCTGGTCGCCCACCAGGGAATCGGCCCCGGCCAAGGACTCAGCCTCGATTGCGCGCTGGAGGAAGTGAGCTTCGCCGCCTTCGTTTCCGTCCATGCGACACACCGCCGCCATGCTCAGGGCGTTGGGCGCGGACTCCGGATCGAGGTCGCATGCCCGAACGAATGCCGCGGTGTACCGCTCGCGCCGCTGCTCGGGCGTACCCGCTTCGCTGCACGGGTTCAAGAGATGCTTGCCGGCGGCGGTCCATACCCGGGCGTCCTTGGGTCCGGCCGCAACGACGCGCTCCAAGATGTCGGCTTCCATTCCGTGGTACACATCCCAGCGGGAGTAGCCGTACATGAGGAAGGTCTCGAAATCGCGGGTTTTCTCGGGGAGTTCCCGAAACCTGCGGCTACTGTCGGGCAGGTCGGCCACGCCATCGATGAGTTGCGTGAACCGGTTCTCGCCCGCGAAGGCGGAGGCCCGTGCGTGGGCGCGTGCCGCAATCGCCCCGGCCTCTTGGGGATTGTCGAGGAAATGGGCGATGCGTTCTTCGAAGTTCGTCTCGTTGTACAGGACGATGTCGACATCCGGATCGAACCAGTCGCGAACCTCGAGATTGTCTTCTTCCAACACGGGAAGTGCTCCGCACGCGATGGTTTCGAAGACGCGGAGATTCAGCTCGCCTCGAATAGAGTGGTTGAACACGATGCGGGCCCGGCTGAGCAACCGCCCGTAGTCTTCGCCGTAGACGCCCGCCGTGATGACGACCCGGTACCGGTCGCTCAGCTTGGCCAACCGTTCAAGGAACCGGGCGCGCCCCAGGTGAGCGGTGTGATCCAGATTGCCTATGAACACGATATCCAGGTCGCGCTCGACGGGGTAGGGCTTGTGGATCGTCGAGATCTGTGAGTACAACGGCATCAGGTAATGGGGCGTCACAAGATCGGTGGCAAGTGCGTCGACGCCCGCCCTGTCGCACAGCGCCACATCATAGCGTGCGAGATTGACGGATAGGGGCCGGTGGAACACGTTCCAGTCGGATACGAGCGCGGCGGTTCTGACGGGGGCATCTTCAATGCCCATGGGCGGCGGATGCACGGACGGCATCCAACACAGCATCAGATCGGGCTGCCAGTCTTGCCCAATCCGCTCGATGACGTCGGAGGCGGTCTCGGTGCGCGGATCGTATTGGTAGTCGGCCTTCTCGTAATTCCCGACATACCGGATTTCATGGGGGCCGCGGTAGAGGCGCAGAGGGGTTTCGTCGCAGAAGAACGGCACGCCATGAGATAGTACACGCACGCGAATCCTCCTACGATGGCAACCCGGATCCAGTCCCGGCACTGTACAGAAGTCGGAAGCGTCTCTCAAGGATATGCCGCTTGGCCTTGCCTGCGTCCGTGCCGTAGCGTCGGGGGGATGCGCTAGAACACGTAGCCCATGGCTTCGAGTTGTTCCTTGAGTTCCTCGTCGACCTCGGGCGATTCGCCGCCGAACTCGTTGAGTTCCCAGCGGTATTCGCGAATCCAATCGTTCACCATCGCGCGAGCCGCGGGCAGTTCGGGCGGGTTGGTGTCGATGAGGTTGCGGGCCTCCGCAGGGTCGCTCTTCAGGTCGTACAATTCCTCTTTGGCGATGGGGTACCGGGGTTCGGTGTCGCCGATGAGCCAACGGGGATGGTGTTCGAGCGGGTTGTGGACGTACCGGCGGGCCTCGGTGCGGACGGTGACGATCTGGTCCTGCCATTCGGCAAAGGCCGGGCCGAGATCGAGGTCAAGCGTCCGGCCGTCGATCAGGGGGATGAGACTGGTCCCTTGGAACGATCCCGGTGCGTCCACGCCCACGATGTCGAGGATGGTAGGCGCGATGTCGATGGTCTCGATCATGGTTTCGCAGCGCAACGCAGGCATACGATCCGGAAGATGGAAGAACAGGGGGACGTGCAGGACACTGTCGTAGACCGAGGCCAGATGGTCGAAGTAGCGGTTGTGCTGATAGAGGTCTTCGCCGTGGTCGGATGTGAACACGATGAGGGTGTTGTCCTTGATGCCATAGTGGTCGAGTATCTTCAGGGTGTCCCGGACCTGGTCGTCGATCCATGCAATCTCGCCGTCGTACAACGCCACGATGTGGGCCAGGTCTTCATCGGTAAGATCGGTCTGATCTTT
This sequence comes from bacterium, assembly GCA_024231375.1. The sequence goes on from JAAEQP010000733.1 coordinate 6,655, forward strand.
GGTGATGCCATTCAGGGTGTCGCGCTCGCCGTCATATGTGCCTGCGTAATCCGGATCGAACCGGTCCAGGTACTCGTCGGCAGGCTCATACGGGATATGCGGCGCGATGTAGTGTACCCAGAGGAGGAACGGTTCCTCGTGCAGCGCGTCGATGCGGTTCCACGTCGCCAAGCACAGATCCTGGTCCTTCACGTATTGGACTTCATCGAACCCGTACCAGTCCTGTTGCACGGCGTTGGCCATCAGAGCCACGCACGCGTACCCTTCCTCCTTCAGCGCGGTGGCAACCGTCGCGATCTCGCCGGGGAAGCGAACGCCGTTGGTTCGGACACCGTGGGTGATGGGGTAGGTCGACGTCATGATGGACGCCAGCGAAGGCCACGTGAGACCGCGCTGGGCAAAGGCCTTGGTGAATAGGGCACCATCCGCCGCCAAGGCGTCAATCGTGGGCGATGTGGGCGGCCCGTACCCGTAACAGCCCAGATGGTCGGCCCGAAGCGTATCGATGGTGATGATGAGCACATTGGGACGCGACCCCGGCGCGGAACGTCCGCAGGCAATACAGAAACCCGCAACGGCAATCCCAACGGCCGCCAGAATGCCCAGTCCTATGTAAAGTTTGCGCCGTGCCATGACCTTCATGATTCTCCGAGGCATCAGTATGCCACGGAGAGACGCGCCATCCCAGTAGCGCATGAAGACGTTGATGGCGTCGCACGCCCCTCGCTAGGTCCGTCGCTGACGTATCAGCAGCAGCCCCCCGCCTAAAGCCAGAAGCGCTGCGGCCAATCCCGCCACGGTCAGCGGCAGTTCGCTGGCTTCGGTGTAGGTACCTGTGGTCGACGTCGTCGCATCGGCGGTGATGGACACCTCCTGGTCGGAGGGCGGATACCAGCCTGTCGCCGTACCGAACGTCACAGTGTGTTGCCCTTCGGACAGGCCCGTCACCGTGTCGCCGCTGTCGCGCCAACCCAGCCCGCCTACACGCCACTGAGCACCCCATGACCGCGCCGCCTCAGGTTCGAGGGTCACGGTCAAGGAACCGACGCCAGCCTGCGCCGTGTCGGTGTAGGTGCCGCTCGCGGCGGCCATCTGGCCGGTCGTGACCGTCACGGGCTCGTCACTGGGCGCAGTCCATCCGGCTACGGTGTTGAAGGACACGGTGTGCGCCCCTGCGGACAGACCCGTCACGATTGCGCCGCTGGTTTGCCAGGCATCACTGTCCACGCGCCATTGGGCGCCTGCCGCACGTGCGCCCAAGGGTCCCAGCATCACCTGGACCGACCCTTCCGACGCCGTCGGCGTGAGTTGCACCATGGTCGTTGCCATCTGCCCCTCGGTCAGCACCATCAGGACCGGCGCGCCTGCGAGATATCCCAACGCAGACACGGTCACGTTGTACGTCCCAGCCTCCAACCCCGGCAGCAGAAACGTGCCCAAGGGACCAGTCTGCGATTGGTATGCGGGCATGAAGGGCGCAACGCCCGTCACGGTGACCGTTGCTCCCGGCACGGCCACACCCATGCCGAACACGCTCAGCACCAACGTCGCGGGCAAGGGTGGCCCCGTCTCTTCCCATGCCTTCAGGTCGTAGCCCGTGTCCAGGCCGTACCCGCCCACTGCGTCGGTCACGCGAATGGAGTAGTACCCGCTCACATCCACCACCCATCGAAGGTACGACGACACGTCCAGGGGCCGGTCGTCGTTGAACGTCACGAGTGCGCCACCCGCCCGGTACAATTCGAGGTAGGTGTCCACGTTGGCCTCAAGGTTCAGAGTCTCAACCGTGATGTCCTGGCCCGCTTCGGCGTAGAACACCGCCCAGTCCTCGTCGCCCGAGTCGTGGATGTTGTGGCGTTGGACGGCGCCGTTCAAGCCGATCCACGTTTCGCGCACCTGGGCATCGTCGTCTTCGTAGGCGTCAGGGCCGTCCTGGCGTACGACGGTTGTTGCCGCGGGCAGGGACACCGCTTCGTCCACGTCAATGGCCACCACAGACACGTCGTACGTGCCCCACGAGGCGAACCCGTC
>JAAEQP010000734.1 GCA_024231375.1 bacterium
CCTGGGGTAGCTTGGCGAGGTGGGTAACCTTCGCCGCCACGAACAACATGGCCGACGCGTTTGGACACGCTGCCACACATGCGCCGCACCCGATGCATTGGGCCGCGTTGAAGGCGTCTTCCGCGTCGGCTTTGGCCACGGGGACCGAGTGCGCTTCGGGCGCCTGCCCCGTGCGCACCGTGATGAACCCACCGGCGGCGATGACCCGGTCGAAGGCCGAGCGGTCCACCACCAGATCCTTGATGATCGGAAACGCGCGCGACCGCCACGGTTCGATGACGATGGTGTCGCCGTCTTTGAACTTGCGCATGTGGAGCTGGCACAGCGTGGTTTCACGTTCGGGTCCGTGGGCGTGTCCGTTCACGACCGCGCCGCAGGCGCCGCAGATCCCTTCGCGGCAATCGTGGTCGAAGGCGATGGGTTCCTTCCCGTCCAGTTCGAGGCGGCTGTTGACGATGTCCAGCATTTCGAGGAAAGAGGCGTCCGCGTGGATGCCCAGGGCCTCATGGATTTCGAAACGCCCTTTCTCGTCCGGGCCGTCCTGCCGCCAGACCTTGAGCGTGAGGTTGATGGTGTGCGCCATTACTTGTAGCTCCTCTGCGCCAAGGGGACTTCACTGAACTCGAGGGGCTCCTTGTGCAACGCCGGTGTCTCACCTTCGCCCTTGTGTTCCCACGCGGCCACGTAGCAGAAATCATCATCGTCCCGCAGGGCCTCGCCTTCCGGGGTCTGGTTTTCCTCGCGGAAATGGCCACCACACGATTCTTTGCGGTGAAGCGCGTCGTGGACCATGGTCTCGGCGAAATCCATGAAGTCCGCCACTCGTCCGGCTTTCTCCAGCGTCTGGTTGAGGTTGTCCAGGGATCCCGTGACGATCACGTTCTCCCAGAATTCGTCGCGAATGGCCGGGATGGTTTCCAGGGCTTCCCGGAGTCCCGCATCGTTTCGGGCCATGCCACACTTGTTCCAGCACAACAGGCCAAGCTGCCGGTGAAAGTCGTCGACGGTCCGTTTGCCCTTGATGCTCAGCAAGCGGTTGATGCGATCCTGGGCCTGAGTGGCCGCTTCCTTGAACTCGGGTCCGTCTTCGCTGACGGGTTCGAGGGGCGTGCTTCCGAAGTAGTGGCCGAGGGTGTAGGGGATGACGAAGTAGCCGTCCGCCAAGCCTTGCATCAGGGCGCTGGCGCCGAGACGGTTGGCGCCGTGGTCCGAGAAGTTCGCTTCGCCCAGCACGTGCAACCCCGGCAGGTTGCTCATGAGGTTGTAGTCCACCCACAAGCCGCCCATGGTGTAATGGACGGCCGGGTAGATCATCATGGGCACTTCGTAGGGGTTCTCGTCGACGATCTTCTCGTACATGGCGAAGAGGTTGCCGTATCGCGCCTCGATGGCGTCCTGGCCCAGGCGATTGATGGAGTCGCGGAAGTCCAGGTACACGGCCATGCCCGTGACACCGACCCCTCGCCCGTCGTCGCACTGATCTTTGGCGTTGCGGGACGCCACATCGCGTGGCACCAGGTTGCCGAAGGACGGATACTTGCGTTCGAGGTAGTAATCGCGATCATCGTCCGGGATCTCGCCAGGCGGCCGCTGGTCGTGGGGCGTCTTTGGCACCCAGATTCGGCCGTCGTTGCGAAGGCTCTCGCTCATGAGGGTGAGCTTGCTTTGATACATACCGTGGGCCGGGATGCAGGTTGGATGGATCTGGGTGTAGCACGGGTTGGCCATGAAGGCTCCCCGTTTGTGGGCGCGCCATGCCGCGGTGACGTTTGATGCTCTCGCGTTGGTCGACAGGTAGAAGACGTTGCCATACCCGCCCGTCGCCAGGATGACGGCGTCGCCTGCATACTTCTCGATGGCGCCTGTGATGAGGTTGCGGCACACGATGCCGCGGGCCTTCCCATCCACCACCACCAGGTCGAGCATTTCCCGACGTGCGAAGACTTCCACGCCGCCGGCGTTCACTTCCTTCATCAGCGCGCTGTAAGCGCCCAGCAACAACTGCTGCCCGGTTTGCCCTTTGGCGTAGAAGGTGCGGCTGACCTGGGCACCGCCGAAGGACCGGTTGTCCAGCAGCCCGCCGTACTCGCGCGCAAAGGGCACGCCTTGCGCCACGCACTGGTCGATGATGTTGACGCTCAACTCGGCGAGGCGATGCACGTTTGCTTCGCGCGACCGGAAATCACCGCCCTTCACGGTGTCGTAGAAGAGCCGATGTACGCTGTCGCCGTCGTTCTGATAGTTCTTGGCCGCGTTGATGCCGCCTTGGGCGGCGATGCTGTGGGCGCGGCGTGGCGAATCCTGGATGCAGAAGGTTTTCACCTTGTAACCGAGTTCCGACAATGTGGCGCTGGCGGACGCACCGGCGAGTCCCGTGCCCACGACGAGCACGGTGTGCTTGCGCTTGTTGGCCGGGTTCACCAACTTCATGTCAAATTGATGGCGCGTCCATTTCTCGGCCATGGGACCGCCGGGCACCTTCGAATCGAGGATGGTCGTGCTCATCGTCATACTCCAACGCCGACGGTGTAGTGCCGGACAATCACGTAGAGGGGAATCGAACTGAACCCGAGGGCCACCAATACGCCCGCGGCGACGCTGGCGCGCACGATCAGCGGGGAGTACCGGTCGTCGTTGAACCCGATGGTTTGGCAGACGCTCTGGATGCCGTGGGTCAGGTGAAGTCCCACGCACCACACGGCGAGAATGTAGAAGAAGGAGCGCGGAATGCGCACGAACCCGTTCCACACCAAACCGAAGAGGCCCAGACTCTCGCCGCCGTTGGCCCCGGGCACTACGCTGGCCTCGCCGACTTTGTCGCCGAAGGTGAAATCGCTGAGGTGAAAGAAGACGAAGAAGAGCACTAGCGCGCCCGTGTAGATCATGGTCTTCTTCGCGAAGGTGGTGCTGCCGAAGTCATCGTTCACGGCGTAACGCGACCCGCGGGCGGCCCGGTTCTCGAGGGTCAGGAGGACTGTGAAGCAGATGTGCGTGGGCAGCGCTCCGATGAGGCCGAATCGCGCCGCCCACAGGAGCGGTCCCACAGCCGCCAGCTTCTCCGCGTAGCCGTTGAAGGCTTCGGGCCCGAGGAAGAGGATGAAGTTGCCCGCGAGGTGGCTCACGACGAATCCGACCATCATGAGGCCGGTCACCGCGACGACTTGCTTCTTCACGATTGAGGAGGTCAACACTCTGAGGAACCCGGAACTCATACAAACGTCCTTCAGGTTAGGTCGGCCTTCTGACGAATCCCCGCTGTGTCACGAGCAGTATACCACCGTATCCCTTTTCGCAGAAACACAGTGCAGGCGCGAATTCATCCCGGCGTCATTGTAGGCTGGGTTCCTGCAAGGTGCGACCTACGTGTGCCGACTTCAAACGGCGTTTGAGGAGAGGCCGGTTGATCAGAAGGTTATTGACGTGGATGGACGGAGAGCGGACGCGGGCTGGAGCAGGGCGAACTGCCACCCCGCCCTCTCCGAGGTCTGGGGAGGGTGAAGACGCCGATCCTCTGAGAAGAGGGGACTCAGTTCTCTTCGACGCGCCATTCGAGGATGCCGCCTGAGACTTCCTCCTGAAGCTTCACTTCGATGCGGAGGCCTTCGGTCTTCACGGGTTTGAAGGTGGTCCGGTTGAAGCGGTTGCGCTTTGTGCCGAACTTGGACGAGTCTTTGACGGGTTTCCATTTGTCGCCCGACCGGTAGAGGAGTTTCCATGATGCGGGCACGCGACAAGCGCCCTGGCCGGTGTCGTCGAACCAGTAGACTTCGACGGCCGATACAGTCGCGGATTCGGCGAAGTCGTATTGCACCCATTCTTCGGTGCCCTTGTGGCTCCACCAGGTGTGGCGCGGGACTCTGTGGTCGTTGGAATCGGCAGGGTCGAGTCCGTCGTTCAACGCGGTAATGGTGTCGCCATCGTGACTGTGGGACGCGGTTGCGCGACTCTTGGAGGCTAGCGTTGGCACAGGGGCGACTTCCGCGTTGTCGGGATCGACGTGCAACCATACGGCCATTTCGTTGGCGCCGCGATGGCACCATGCATAGTAGGGCACGGCCATGAACGGTTGCTCCCCCACGCTGACCGACTCGTCGTCGTTGCGTTTCTTGGCGGCAGCGGTTCCTCGAAGCACTACGACCCCGCCGAGCAGGTCGGGTTCGCGGGCAGCCGTCAACTCCGTCCCGGCGGGCAGGGCCAGGTTGCGCACCATGGCGTCGTTGTCCACGGCTTCGGCGCAGTAGATCAGCGGACCGCGTTCGAGAGCCACGCGTCCTCTGGTGGACTCGACCTGCTCGTTGGCGATTGCGCGCCGGATGGGCATGGGCAAACGCATCTCGAGTACGTCGGTCTTCCGCCACTCCCGGCGAATGTCCGCGTATCCCTTTGTCACATTCAAGGGCAGTGGTTCGCCGTTCAACAGAAGCTGGACGGGCTCAGTGGCCTGGTCCTCGTATCGATACAGGGGGTCACGTCCGTCAACCACGGGCACGGGGACGCCAACGGCCCATCCCGGTACGCGCACGCGCAGGGAGAGGTCCCGGGGTTTGTCGGAATCGACCGAGATCCGGATGGCGCCGTCCCAGGGGTACTCGGTCTCCTGGGTAACCGTCACCGCGCCGGACGGAAGATGCGCGCTGCCGGAACCGCCTACGAACAGGTTCACGTAGACTGCGTCAGGCTCACTATCGCGTCCGGGTTCGGCGGCGTAGACGTAGTTGGCGATGGACGGCATGAAACGCGCCACGTTCACGGGGCAGCAGGAGCAGCCGAACCATGGCGCGCGTTCGGGCGTGCCCTGGTTAAAGGGCGTCACGCCGTCGCTCGATAGAGGATTGGGGTAGAAGAAGGTGTTCCCTTCCATGGAGACGCCGGCGAGGGCGCCGTTGTAGAGGATGCGTTCGAGGACGTCGATGTAGCGCGCATCGCCATGGAACAAGAACATACGGTGGTTCCACATGGCGTTTGCGATGGCGGCACAGGTTTCGTTGTAGGCTTCGGCGTTCGGTAGTTCGTAGGCCGGCCCGAAGGCTTCCCCGTGGCGGCGCGCGCCGATGCCGCCGGTCAGGGCCAGCTTGGCGGAGACCACATCTTCCCAAATCCGGTCGATGGCGTTGGTATAGGCCGTGTCGCCGGTCATGGCGGCCACGTCGGCCATGCCGCTGTAGAGATAGCCCGCGCGCACGGCGTGACCCACGGCTTCGTGCTGGTCCACGACGGGCACGTGGTCCTGGCAGTAGTCGCCGTAGATCTCGCGATGGTCGGAGCGGCCGCGTTCGTCGAGGAAGAATTTTGAAAGGGCCAGGTATCGGGGTTCGTTGGCGACGCGCGAGAGCCGGGCCAGGCCGATCTCGATCTCTTCGTGACCGGGCACGTCGTGCAAGCCGTCCGGGCCGAACACGCTGTCGATTAGGTCGGCATTCTTGATGGCCACGTCCAGAAGGGACCGTTTCCCCGTGGCGATGTAGTGGGCGGTCGCTGCTTCATACATGTGGCCCACGTTGTACAGTTCGTGGCAGGACCGCAGGTTCGACCAGCGCTCGGGACCGCATCCTTTCTGAACGTTATCGGGGTCGATGGTGCGGCAGGTGTAGAGGTATCCGTCGTCTTCCTGGGCGGCCGCGATCTTGGCAATAAGATCGTCCAGGTAAGCGTCCAACTCAGGGTCGGGCTCCAGCGCCAGGGCGTAGGCCGCGCCTTCAATGATTTTGAACACGTCCGAGTCGTTGAAGAAGATGCCCTCAAAGGCGCCTTCTTCCAAACCTCCCGCCTTGGCGAAGTTGCTGATACGGCCCGTTTCCTCGCTCTTCTGGAAACAGTAGGAAATGGTCACGTTCTTGTTGACGTCCATCCGGGGACGCCAGAAGGCGTCCTCGATCCGCACCTGGGTGAAGGGCACCGGTGTGAGGGGGTAGTCGCCGGTTGTCGTGGCGGTGTCCGCCCCGGCAGAGATTGTCGCTAACATGCCAAGTGTCACAATCATCATGGAGACCTCTCCCAGCGTTGCGTGTTGAGACCCGCGACGAATGCATGTGATACTACTTCGCAGGTGATGAGTGGTCAAGAGAGCGGCGGCTTGAGAATCGAAGCTGGTACGAGAGCCCAAGACCCCTCACCCCAACCCTCTCCCGTTGGGAGAGGGTAAGACGCCTTGCGCGCGATGAAACCTTGGAAGGAACTTCACGATGCTGCTGACTCTGGTATCTCTGATGGTGTCCGGCGCGGACGCCTCCCTCCCACTTCAAACATGGACCCTTTCGGAGAATGGGTCGTCGCGAGGCACGGCGTATTGCGCTGCCAACAAGATTGTGACGGTCGACGGGAAAACGCATATCGCGTGGTTGGATTCGGTGTCTGTCACGAAAGTGTGTACCTACGACCACGCGACCGGCGAGACGGGTGCGCCCGTGGAGTTGGGGATCGGCCACGACAACCATGGCGGACCCAGCATGTGCGCGGACAGTCAAGGGTACCTGCACATCGTGTTTGGTCCGCACCATCACCCGTTTCAGTATCGGAGGTCCCTGCGGCCGAACGACACTAGCGAATGGACGCCCGTGGAGACGTTTGCGGAGAAGGCGACGTACCCGAGTCTTGTTTGCGACTCGAATGACACGCTGCACGTGGTGTATCGGCAGAGCGGCGAGCGCTGGCAATTGATGTACCAACGCAAACCCAAAGACGGCCCGTGGTCGGAGGCGGTGTCGCTGCTGATCGCGCCGGGTCCCGGCTACATGCAATGGGGGAATGCCCTGCACGTCGACGGAAATGGCCGGCTTCATCTCGGGTTCCACATCTACGCGGCCAAACCGCAGGACCGCGGGTTTGCGTTCGGATACTTCTACAGCGACGACGGAGGCGGCACGTGGCACACTACGGATGGCGAGCCGGTTGCGCTGCCCGCAACCGTCGCCATGTGCAAGCCGATCCGGACCAGCGATGAGATGAACATCCGCGTGGGTACGGTGGTTGCGGCAGACGATGGGACTGTGTACATGACCGTTTTCGGGCGACGCAGCATGGACAGCCGGGGCGCGGGGCTGTGGAAGTTGATTGACGGCGAATGGAGTGTGACGGATTTGGAGCAGTTCATGGAGCCGCCCTGGAATCTGGTTCTTTCGGCATCGGTTGGGCTGGGGTCAGACGGGACGGTGTACGCGGTTGTCACGTGCGGCGAGAAGGGTTGGGGTGCGCCGGGTCAGGAGATCCGGTTGCTGGTGTCGCGCGACGGTGGCAAGACGTTTGTGGATCAGGCCGTGAGTGAGCCGAATCCGGATCGGCCGCGATGGTTGCCGAATATTGAGCGGGATATGGGACATGCTCCGGTAGACGTGCCTTGCTTTCTCTATACGTCGGGTGAGAAGGGGAAGGACAACAAGGCCAAGACCGCGAATGGGATTGTCTTCGTGCGCGCCGAGGACGGCGCGATCCGAAGAAGCCG
>JAAEQP010000735.1 GCA_024231375.1 bacterium
ACCGAGCACGAGGCCGATGCCGTTTGCATCGCCGAATATGGAAAACGCGCGAGAATGCCCCAGGAGCGACGATCTCTTGCCTCGTGACGTAAAGACACTGGCAAAACGGAGAACTTTGCCCACGGTTGAACGTGGGCGGACGGAATGGGCACGGTGCGGTGCCCGAGATGGAGAATGGAGAGATGGAGCTATGACACAATGAGCTACTTGACCAGAGAAGAAGCGGCGAAGCATTTGCGCATTTCGACCAGGACCCTTGACCGGCTGATTGCCGAGGGCGAAATCATCGGCGCGAGAATTGGCGGGCGGCGGCTCCTGTTCAGACCGTGCGACCTCGACGCCTACGTCGCGAAGCTGATGAGACAGGCGGCGGTGTGAGTACACAAAACAGGCGTCTACTATACACATAGTAGAAGTGTGTACCAGACTGTGCCCCAAACCCCGTATTTACTGGCTTTTTCTGGCATTTCGTGGCGAAGGCTCGGTGTAGTGTTTTCAACCACTTGCGGACATCGGCATCTTGTGGCGATTTCTGGCAACACTGTATTAGGCAATCCACTGAACTATCGGGGCTTCCGATGTGACGGTGCCGTTTTACCCGGTTGAGGCGGGGGATGTCAAACGGCGGGGCGTCGTTGGTCACGCGATCGTGCGTGTATTCCGGGGGATTGACGGATCCGGTTCGTTGCGGTAGTGTGGAGATGCTGAATCGGGGGCTGGTATGTTTCGGTTGTGTCTGTGGGTGTTGGGTTGGCGCCGCGGCCCAGGGGTGGGTGCGGCAAACCGGAGGGAAATCGCAATGAAGAGGACGCTCGGTTTCACGCTCATTGAACTTCTGGTCGTTATTGCTATCATCGGCATTTTGGCGGCGATTCTGTTGCCTGCTCTGGCTCGGGCGCGCGAGGCGGCACGGCGTGCCAGTTGTCAGAACAATCTCAAACAAATGGGTATCGTGTTCGCTATGTACTCGAACGAGTCCAAGGGGGAACGATTCCCGAGCATCAAGATCTGGAACTGCGACGAACCTCCCGGCAATGCAGGCGATGCGTCGTTTGACGGGCCGGCGGTGTACCCGGAATACCTGACCGACGTGGCCGTGTGTGTATGCCCGTCTGACGCGGACAAGGAGTCCGTATTCAACAGTTTCCATCAGGACGGCGACCCGGACCAGCCCGTGGAGCCGTGCAGGCTGGCGCGGGGCAGCTACTACTACCTCGGTTGGGCGTTCCATCCGTCGGTCATGCTGGCCGCGGGTGCGGTCATCCCTCAGGATCCGGATGTTGAGTTGACCGACCTGATTCCGCTTCTCAACCCGGACCTCGTGACGGCGCTGGAGCCGCTCATTGTGTCGGGCAACATCAGCCCCCAGGAGAAGGACGCGGACCTTGGACCCGTGCCCCGGCTTCGGATGGGTATCGAACGGTTCTTCGTGTCCGACATCAACAATCCGGCCGCCACCGCCATGGCGTCGAGTGAATTGCCGGTGATGTGGGACGAAATCGCCGTGTACGGCAGCGCGTCCACCTTCAACCATGTGCCGGGCGGCGGCAACTGCCTGTACATGGACGGCCACGTCGAGTTTCTGCGGTGGCCGAGTGAGTTCCCCTGTGATTACGTGGGTATGCATCTGACCAACATATTCTAGACAGCGAGAGAGACAACCGCCCCGGAACCAGTATCGCTCGTTCCGGGGCAGTTTGTTGTTCGAGGGAGACGCGGTTCTCCGGTGGGCCGGGAATCTTTATCCAACCAAACCGCCGCCCAGCCTGTCTTCCTAGCAGAAGCCGGTCGCGACAAGCTCGACTGGCCAATGGCGGAATGCTACATTCGACGGGTGGGGAGATTGGACCATGGAGACACACGATCTGGCGCTGTTGGCGCGTTGGCACGAGGATCGGGATGCGGAAGCGTTCACGGAACTGGTGCATCGGCACGCGGGCATGGTGTTTTCCACATGCCGGCGGGTGCTGCGCAATGTGTCGGATGCGGAGGATGTGGCGCAGGAGTGTTTCGCGCTGCTGGCGCACGGAACCAAGGCGCCCAGGAAACATGTAGGCGCATGGCTGCACCGCGTCGCCACCACGCGGGCGCTGAATCACATCGACAGCGACAAGCGTCGTCGTGCGCGGGAAGAGCGGTTCGCCGAGAACACGGGGCCGGTGTCCGCGGCCGAACTCGACGACCTCGCCGACCATGTGGACGAGGCTATCAACGCGCTGCCTGCGCGATTGCGGACGCCCTTGGTGGCGCACTTCTTCGAGGGGCAGACTCACGAGGCCGTTGGGGAGACCCTGGGCATGCCGCGTGGCACCGTGACGTACCGCATCAACCGGGGCGTCCATCTGGTGCGGCGCACACTGCGGCGGCGCGGTGTGATCGTTGGCGCGACGGCCTTCGCGGCCTGGATGCAGGCCCAGGCCGCCGAGGCGGCTCCGAGATC
>JAAEQP010000736.1 GCA_024231375.1 bacterium
GCTGTGGGATGTGGAGACGAGACGAAAGAGCGGACGCTGGCTGAATGCACACAGAACGATTGTCCATGTGTGCTCAACGATGAGTGTCCGTCTCCGATGATCTGTATTGACGGCATCTGTACGAACGCCGAATCTCACGACACGCTCCCGGACGGCGGTGCCCTGCCAGTGGACAAAAGCTGCGAGGAGGGCAAAGCCGGTGCGATACGAACGTGTGGCAAGACGAATGCCTTTGGCACCTGTTTCGGCGAAGAGACCTGCGAACCCGCGGTTGGTTGGATAGACTGCGACGCGCCCCTGCCCGCGCAAGAAGAATGCAACGGCGATGACGATGACTGTGACGGAGAGGTCGACGAAGATCTCGCGCCGTCCTCGTGCGAGATTGCCAATGAGCACGGTACGTGTCCGGGTGAGAACACCTGTCAGGGGACGCAGGGCCTTGTGTGCTCGGCTGAAACCCCGCGGGCCGAAACGTGCAACGCGCGGGACGACGATTGCGACGAGGCAACAGACGAAGACTTCGTCGATGGCTCGGGTCTGTACAACACGACCGATCATTGCGGCGCCTGCGGAATCAGTTGCGTGGGCAGAATCGCGCACGCGGCCGAGGCGACTTGTGACACATCAGGCGACGCCCCGGCGTGTGCGGTAGTGACTTGCGAGGCGGGCTATTTCGTGTTCAACGCCGTAACCTGCGCCAGCGAGGACGCCATGCTCTGTGTTCCCTGCGAAGCTAGCGCAGACTGCTACGGCTCCCAGTCCAGGTGCATGCAGATAAATCCCGATGATCCTCGTTCGTTCTGCGGCCGAGACTGTGGCGGTAGCGGCGGGTTGTCCACGACGTGTCCTGACAACTACGAGTGTAGCGACGTGGCCGGTGGTGCACCGCAGTGTCTGCCGGTGACGAACGACTGTGATTGCACGATCGCCAACGAGGGGTTGAGCAGGCCTTGTTCCCGCGCGAACGCACACGGTACATGCACGGGCCAGGAGACATGCATCGGGACGACCGGCTGGACGGGTTGCTCGGCGGCCGAGCCCGAACCCGAAGTCTGCGACGGCGCGGACAACGACTGTGACGGACTGCTCGACGAGGATCTCGTACTCGGGCAACCATGCGAGCATTCGAACGCCTCGGGGACCTGCTCCGGCGAAACCTACTGTGCCGGTGTCGGCGGCATCGGTTGCACCGCCTCAATACCAGCCGAAGAGGTATGTGACACCGTGGACAACAACTGTGATGGAACTTCCGACGAAGGATTCATGAGCGGTGGTCAGTACATTCACGTCAATCACTGCGGCGCCTGCGACAACGCCTGCCCTGACATCGACGGCGGGGTCTTTGTGTGTGACGCGGACGGCGGCGTGCCGACCTGCCGTCTGGAGAGCTGCGCCGAGGGTACGTACAATCATTCGGACCTGACCTGCCTGCCGGTGCCGGAATCGCTCTGTGTGCGCTGCGTGACCGACGAAGACTGCGAAGGACCGGGAGACCGCTGCATCGATGAAGGCGAAGGCGCGAGTTTCTGTGCGCGCGACTGCGATGTGGAAAGCATCTATTCCACGACCGAGACACCCTGCGCCGGTGACGCGGGCGTACAGGACTGCTGTCCCGACTACTTCCTGTGCCAGGAAGATGATGAGGAGAAGGTCTGCCGGCCGGTCTCTGGCACCTGCGCCTGCTCTGCCGCTGGCCAACTCGGGGTCTGCTCCAACACCAACTCCTTTGGCACCTGCGTCGGAATACGCACTTGCGAGGTGGACGGCGGTGTCCTCGCCTGGGGGCCTTGCAGCTCTGGCGTTCCTGCCGCCGAAATTTGCGACGGCGACGATAACGATTGCGACGGAGCAATAGACCGCCTGGACGACTCGCTCGACATGTCCACGACCCCCACCGGAAACGGATCCTGCGAGAGCGGACCGGCCTGCCAAGGCGAGTGGATCTGCGTCGAGGAAGCGTGGACGTGCACCGCCCGCGAGGCGACCGGTGAGGTATGCGACACCATCGACAATAACTGCGATGGACAGACCGATGAGGATTTCATGAGCGGCGGTCAATACGTTCACGCCAGTCACTGCGGCACCTGCGATCTGGACTGCGACGACATGATTCCTCACAGCACAGTGGTCGACTGCCAGCTCGTCTCTGAGTCGCCCACGTGCGTGGCCACCGCCTGCGAGACCGGATACTTTCCCTACGGCGTGGGCACGGTGTGCATGGAGCTCACCGACAACCTCTGCCAGACCTGCTCGACCGATGACCACTGTCTGGTCCCGTCGAGCAGTTGCGTCACGATGGGTCCGGAGTCTTTCTGTGGCCGTTCCTGCGCGGGCGACTCCCCCTACGGTGTCGACTGTCCGGCCGGCTACGAGTGTCAGGATATCGGCTTCGGCGATCTGCAGTGCGTGCCCACGGCGGGGACCTGCCAGTGCTCGGCGGACACGTTGGGATTGACGCGGGGCTGCGA
>JAAEQP010000737.1 GCA_024231375.1 bacterium
GCCTATCGCTTCCGGGACCGGCGGACCGGCAAGGTCGCGGTCTTTTCCGGAGACACCCGTGTTGTCGAGGACATGCCCGATTTCGCACGCGACTGTGACCTGCTGGTGCATGACGCCACCCATGTGGAAGACACGCCGCGGGAACGGTGCGGCAGCCATTGCAGTGTGCTCGACGCCATACGCATTGCCGAACGGGCACGCGCACGCTGTTTGGTGCTCGCACACTACCGGGAACACCAAGTGGACGGTACCGACTCGTACATACGTGAACAGCCCAAACCGTTCCGCATCCTCACCGCACGGCCGGGATTAACGCTGGAACTGGACTGACCCGGACAATGCAGGGACCTTTGTGGACTGGGGCAGGCCAAGGGCCGCGTGTCAGTCGACCGGCACGAGCGATGCCAGGCAGTTCGCGAGCCACGTCCATCGCCGCGCCGCAGCGTCCGACAGGGACGCAACCCGCCGGTAGATGCCCGACACTGCGTCCGACAGGACTTCCCGGTCGTCTGGTGCTCGCGCGGCCATGGCGCAGCGCAGGAAGTCGCGCGCAGCCGTTTCGCCTCCCAGTAACGGCGCGGCCACGTCTTGCAGGAA